>JAPSIX010000132.1 GCA_031178475.1 Microbacterium sp.
GCGGCGACGATCTGCGACACGGTCAGTTCACCGTCGCACGCGCCGACGAAACCGGCGAGTGCCGGATCGACCGGCACCGTGCGCCCGAAGCCGCCGCCCTGGCGCAGCTCGATCACACTGGGGTCGTCGTTGCCGGGCAGATGGTGACGGGCCTCGGTCACGTCCGCCGCGACGACGAAACGCGGCGGGATGCCGTCGGCGAGGGCGTCGTGGGCGGCAAGGCCCGCGGCGAGCGCGCGCCCGAGATCGGAGACCGGCTGCCCGATGCGTTCGAAACGGCGCAACGGGCTGGGCCCGCCCTCTCCCCCGGGAGGCCTCCGAACAAGGATGTAGCCGAACCCGACGGCGGTCACCTCCCGCTCGGTGAAGTCGTCGAGCCAGGCCGACAGCAGCCGGGTGAAGGCGGCGTCCCTCGGCAGTGTCCCGCCGTCGCGGATCCAGAGTTCGGCGTAGCCGAGCGGGGTGAGCTGCTCGCGCTCCACCACCCACGCGTCGAGGTCGTCGCGCACCCACGAACTCAGCCGGTCGAGGCCGGCCGACGAGCCGCGCGACTCCCAGTTGCCGAGCAGCTGCGCGACGCCACCGGGCGCGAGGTGCTCGGGTACCGTGCGTACGAACTGCTCGACCAGCGCGTCGCCGATCAGGCCGCCGTCGCGGTACTCGTACTCGGGCACCCCCGCGACCCTGGGTGTGATCACGAACGGCGGGTTCGACACGATCAGGTCGAACGCCTCGCCGGCGACCGGTTCGAACATGCTGCCGTGACGGAAGGCGATGTTGTGCACGCCGTTCAGCTGCGCGTTCAGCTCGGCGTACGCCAGCGCCCGCTCGGAGACGTCAGTGGCGACCACCTCGCGCGCGTGCCGCGAGACGAGCAGCGCTTGGATGCCGCAGCCGGTGCCCAGATCCAGCGCCCGGCCCGCGCTGACGGACACGACGAGTTCGGCCAAGGTGCGCGATGCCCCGCCGACACCGAGGACGTGGTCGCCGGGCAACGAGGTGCCGAGGGCGATCTCGTCGAGGTCGCTGGCGATCCACCATTCGCCCACGCCGTCGGCATCCACGAACGACTGCGGACGGATCAGCGCGTCCGGAACGACGCGCGCCCCCTCCACCCGGCCCATCCCCAGCGCCAGCATCCCGTCGATGCCGAGGCGCGGCAGGGCCCGCTCCACCGCGGGCAGCGGCTGCGGCATCCCGAGCACCCACAGCCGCCCCAGGGTCGGAAGGGGGTCGTCGCGCAGTCCGAGGGCGCGCAGGATCGGCTCGCGCAGCCCGCGCGCGAGCGCCTCGTCTGCTTCCTCGCCCCACAGCTGCCGCAGGGCATCGGAGCGGAAGTCCGCCGCGCGAAGGTCTGTGGCGAGCGCCTGCGCGAGGCGGAGGTCGGGGCGGGGGCGGGCTCGATCCGGCACGGCCGTCACTTTACGCGCCTTCAGGCTTCCCCGCGGGCTGCGGCCTAGAATCGGGGGCGTCGGCACCTCCACCACGTGCGGCCGCCGGCGAGAACCTATGACTGTCTCCCTCCCCCGCGTCGGCATCCGTCCGCGTGCGCACCGGCTGCTGAGCCGGGTCGCCGCGGCGCTCGTCATCGCCTCGCTGCTGGGGGGCGGCGCACCACCCGCGCACGCCGAGACCGAGGATGCCGCGGAGGAGACCGGCTCGGTCGAGCTGACGGTCTCGACGGGCAGCGGCACCCCCACGGCGCCCGGCGCGCCGATGGTCGGCCGGGTGGTGCTCGAGAATCGCACGGACGACACGCTGACCGTCGGCACACTGTCCGTGCAGCTGAACCGCACCGGCGTCGCGGATGCGGCGGCGCTCGAGACATGGCTGGAGGGTGGCGCGGCGCCAGGCACGTTCCAGACCGTCGCCACGCAGCCGCTGGAGACGGTGGAGCCCGGCTCTTCGACCACCGCCGACCTGGTCATCGACGTGGCGGCACTCGGCGAGCTGCCCCCCGGGGTCTACCCCGTGCGGGCGCAGCTGACCGGTGCGACCACCGAAGGCGACGACGGCACCCCTGTCACGTGGAACCTCACCTCGACCAGCGTGGTCGTGATCGCGGCCTCCTCGCCGCGCACGGGCGTGCTCGTGCCGATCACCGCTACCCCCGCCGACGGAGCACTACTCACCGCCGACGAGCTCAGCGAACTGACCGCCGACGACGGCGCCCTCACCGGGCAGCTCGACGCCATCGGCGGGTCGACCGCGATCCTCGCCGTCGACCCGGCGATCCCCACCGCCATCCGCATGCTCGGCACTCGCGCCCCGGCGACCGCGGTCGACTGGCTCGCCCGGCTCGAGTCGCTGCCCAACGACGTCTTCGCACTGCAGTTCGGCGATGCGGATGCCGCGGTGCAGGCGCACTCGGCCCAGCCGGCGCTTCTCACACCGCCCGATCTCAGTCCGCTGCTGGACCGGTCCGACTTCCCACAGCCGACCGCGCAGCCCTCGCCGTCGCCGTCTCCCACGGCCACCGCGGTGCCGGATTTGCCCGACAATGCTGAGCTGGCGGCGATCCGCGGTGCCACCTCCGGCATCCTCTGGCCGCGAGGCGACGTGACCGCGGCCGACCTCGCCACGTTCGCCGGTTACGTCGGCGAACGAGTCACGACGATCCTCCCCTCCACCTCGGTGGACGGGGCTGCCGGGGCGCGCTCCGCGGCCGGCGGCCATGACGTGCTGGTGACGGATGCCGCGGCATCCGCCCGCCTCTCCTCCGCCGTCGAGCAGCAGGATGCCGCCGAGCGCGATCGCGAGCTGACCGCGGTCGCAGCGCACCTCGCGCTGGCCGGTCAGACCCCTGCGACAGTGCTCCTGGGCCTCGAGCGGTCGGAGACGCGCTCGCCCGTGGCCCTGCGTTCGGCGCTGAGCGCGTTCGCCGCACCGGGGGTGAGCCTGACCGCCGTTCGCGGCGAACCCGCGTCATCCGTCCGGCTGGTCGCCGAGGCCGACACATCGCGCGTCGAGCCGCTGAATGCGATGCTGCGCGACGAGCAGCGCCTGGTCTCGTTCGCGACGGTGCTCGAGGAGCCGCTGATGCTGCTCGCACCGCACCGCATCCGCATGCTGCGCGCCACCGGGGTGGGCCTCGCCGACGCCGAGTTCACTGAGGCCACATCCGGACTCGCGCAGCGCACTGCGGACACCCTGGACGCCGTCGGCGTACAGCAGCCCAAGCCCGTGCAGCTGTTCACGTCTGCAGCCCCGCTGCCGGTCTGGGTGCGCAACGACCTGCCGTGGCCGGTCACGGTGTCGCTGTCGAGCGAGCCGTCCGACCCTCGGCTCGACATCCAGCCGCAGACGCAGGTCGAGGCACTCGGCTCCAGCAGCACCCGGGTCGACGTGCCCATCGAGGCACGCGTGGCCAGCGGCGAGGTGAAGGTGACGTTCCAGCTTCACAGCCCGACCGGCGTGCCCATCGGCGAACAGGCGGTCGCCGACGTCACCCTGCGCGCAGACTGGGAGGGCATCGGGCTGATCATCCTCGGCGGTCTGATCAGCGTGCTGTTCGTCCTCGGGCTGGTACGCACCGTGCTGCGCCGGAGGAGAGCAGCCGATGCCGGCGACGCCGCACCCTGACCCGGCACCGTCCGTGGAATGCCCCGCCGTTACCATGGGTTGAAGCACTCGAGGCGTGCAGCCGCGCGTTGTGCTGCACCAGAGGGAGAAGAAATGCGTCAGGTCATCATCATCGGCTCCGGCCCCGCCGGTTTCACCGCCGCCATCTATGCGGCGCGCGCGAACCTGAAGCCGCTGCTGGTCGCCAGCACCGTCGAGGTGGGCGGCGAGCTGATGAACACGACCGAGGTGGAGAACTTCCCCGGCTTCCCCGACGGCATCCAGGGCCCCGACCTGATGGCCAAGATGCAGCAGCAGGCCGAGAGGTTCGGCACCGAGGTGCTGTACGACGACGTGGTCTCGCTCGACGTCGACGGCACCGTGAAGAAGGTCACGCTCGGCAGTGGCGCGGCGCACGAGGCGTCCACCATCATCTACGCGACCGGATCGGCGTACCGCAAGCTCGGCGTCGAGGGCGAGGAGCGCCTCTCGGGCTACGGCGTCTCGTGGTGCGCCACGTGCGACGGGTTCTTCTTCCGCGAGAAGACGATCGCCGTCGTCGGCGGCGGCGACTCGGCGATGGAGGAAGCCACCTTCCTCACCCGGTTCGCCTCCAAGGTGTACGTCATCCACCGCAAGGACACCCTGCGCGCATCGAAGATCATGCAGGAGCGGGCGTTCGCGAACGAGAAGATCGAGTTCATCTGGAACACCGAGGTCGAAGAGGTGCTCGGCGGCGACTCCGTCAACGGGGTGCGCCTGCGTTCGACCACCGACGGCTCGACCCGCGAGCTCGCGCTCGACGGCCTGTTCATCGCGATCGGCAACGACCCGCGCACGCACCTCGTGCACGGCAAGCTGGAGCTCACTTCCGAGGGCACCATCTGGGTCGACGGCCGCTCGTCGCGCACCTCGGTGCCCGGCGTGTTCGCCGCCGGAGACGTGATCGACCCCACCTACCGGCAGGCGGCCACCGCGGCGGGTTCCGGCGTCGTCGCCGCCCTCGACGCCGAGCACTTCCTCGCAGATCTCGAGGACGCGTCGGTCGAGGTGCCGGCCGCCGAAGCGGCCGAGATCATCGCACGCTGACGCCGGGGAACACTTTCCGACCGGCCGGTGTTCTTACCGGTGCCACCGAACAAGGAGATTCCATGACTGCCAAGGCAACCACCCAGGACACGTGGGAGCAGGACGTTCTTCAGGCCGAAGGCCCCGTCCTCGTCGACTTCTGGGCCGCATGGTGCGGGCCGTGCCGCATGGTCGCGCCGGTGCTCGATGAGATCCAGGCCGAGCACCCCGACAAGATCACCATCCTGAAGCTCAACGTCGACGAGAACCCCGAACTCGCGATGAAGTACCAGATCACCTCGATCCCCGCGATGAAGGTGTTCCAGGGCGGTGAGGTCAAGACCACGATCATCGGCGCCAAGCCGAAGTTCGCCCTCGAGCAGGACCTCGCGCCGTACATCGGCTGACTGTCTCGGTCCCTGAGCCTGTCGAAGGGCCCTGAGCTTGTCGAAGGGCCCTGAGCCGGCTTTGAAGCCCGCCACCTCGGGTGGCGGGCTTCGTCGTTCCCGGCCTCAGGCCGCCAGCATCCGCCAGACCGTCGGGCTGAGCTCAGGGTATTCCAGCGCGATGGTGCGCAGCACGCCGTCGTTCCAGCCGCGGTCGCGCACGTTCCCTCCCCGATCGGCGACGACGTCGGCACGCAGGAGCAGCACGACGAGCTCGTCGACGGACGGGATCTCAGACATGAA
>JAPSIX010000133.1 GCA_031178475.1 Microbacterium sp.
TACACGAACGGCTTCTCCGAGGGCGAGCAGGTGACGCTGCGCTCGGGACCGCTTCGGCTGCAGCCCAGCGAGGGCCGCCCGCCGTATCTCTACGCCACCCATCCGAGCGAGTTCCTCGACGCCCCGCCGGTCGGCGCGAAGCGCGCGGCCACCCGCCGGCCTGCCGCCCCCCGGGCGAGCGCTGAGTCGCCCGCGCGCAAGCCGAAGCCCGTCGAGCGCGACTACGGCGTCTGCGACCAGTGCTTCATGGTGCGCAACGCCGCCGGCAACTGCGGCTGCGACTGACCGGCCCTCGGCTCGCTCAGCGCGTCACGCGAACGCGCTCATCCCCGTGATGTCGCGCCCGAGCAGCAGCGCCTGTACGCTCTCGGTGCCCTCGTAGGTGTGTATCGCCTCGATGTCGGCCATGTGCTGCATGACGCCGTACTCAAGCAGGATGCCGTTGCCGCCGAGCAGGTCGCGCGCGGTCGCCGCGACGCGCCGCGCCGCCCTGGTGTTGTGGAACTTGGCCAGGGACGCCTGGGTCGGCAGCAGGTCGTCGGCGGTCTCGAGTTCTGCCAGCCGGCGGCAGTACAGCTGCATGGCCGTGACGTCTTCGAGCATGTGCGCAAGCCGCTCCTGCACCATCTGGAACTTGGCGAGGGGCTTGCCGAACTGCGTGCGCTGTTGCGCATACGACAGGGCCGCCTCGTAGCAGGCGGTGGCGTGGCCGAGCGCCGACCAGGCCACGCCGGAGCGGGTGGCGTACAGCACGGTGGAGGCGTCTTTGAAGCTGTTCGCCCCCGGCAGGACGGCGTCGGCGGGCACACGCACGTCGTCGAGGCGGATGTGCGCCTGGTGGATGCCGCGCAGCGACGCCTTGCCCTCGATCACGGTCCCCGCATAGCCGGGTGTCTCCTGCGGCACGATGAAGCACCGCACCGCACCGTGGTCGTCGGCGCCCTCGTCGTCGACCCGCGCCCACACGAGCGTGATGCCGCCGGATGCGCCGTTGCCGATCCACTTCTTCGCGCCCCGCAGCACCCACTCGCCCGCGTCTCGGCGGGCCGTCGTCTCCAACGAGACCGAGTCCGAGCCGTGGTCGGGCTCGGTCAGAGCGAAGGATGCCAGCACTGTGGCATCCGCCACGGCCTTCAGCCAGCGCTGCTGCTGCTCCGGGCTGCCGAAGAGGGCGAGGGTGCGCAGGGCCAGCCCGCCCTGGACGGCGAGGATCGTGCCGAGCGAGCCGTCGCCGCGGGACAGCTCCATGTTCACAAGCCCGGCGGCGAGCGGCGAGATGCGGGTCAGGTCGGGGTGATCCACGCCGTCCACGACGAGATCGTACTCGCCGAGCCGGCGTACAGCCTCGATCGGGTATTCCGCCCGATCCCAGGCATCCGCCATCATCGGCGCGACCTCGTCGACATACGCCTTGGCGCGCTCCCACACGTCGCGATCGGCAGCCGGGATGTCGGCGAAGAGTGCGTAGTAGTCGCTGTCGAGGCGCGAGCGGATGTCGTAACGCTCGGTGCTCTCGCCGGGGAAGGCGGTCATGGCGTTCCTCTCGATCGGTACCGAGTATCAGCGTAATCGAAACTCAGTCCCAGGAGGAGGGGGTCAGTCGCTGAGCTTCGCCTGCATCCGTCTGGAGACCTCGGCCACCGGCATCGAGCGGGGGAAGACCGCCACGACGATGTCGTCGGGGGACGGGTCGGGCTCTCCGGGGAGCACCCCGTAGCGACGCCGCACGTCCTGCAGCGCGTCGTGCAGGGCGGACACCGGAACGTCCTCGCCGCGCAGCAGTCGACGGAGGACGTGGTTGTGCACCGCCGTGATGAGCGCGGAGAAGCCGACCGCGTCGATCGGCGCGAGACCGGGGAGGGCCTCGCGCAGGTATTCGTCGAACAGGCGCTCGTAGCGGAACACGGTCACGATCTCGCGGTTGCGCAACCCCGGCACGCCCCGCACAACCTCGTAGCGGCGCCGTGCGAGCTCCGGATCGCGGGCGAAGTGCGCGAAGACCCGCTCGGATGCCACGCAGACCGCCTCCCACGGGTCGGGGTGCGGCTCGGCGAGGAACGTGCGCAGCTCGGAGATCAGCCCCTCGTGGTCGGCGAAGACGACATCCTCCTTGCCGCCGAACTGGCGGAAGAACGTCGAGCGCGACACCCCGGCGGCCTTCGCGATCTGCTCCACCGACGTCGCGTCGAAGCCGTGCTTCGCGAACAGCTCCAGCGCCGCGGCGACGACGGCGGTGCGCGCGGACGACATCTCGACGTGGTCGGTCATAGCCCAGAGCCTAGCCGCGGGCCGACACTGCGACCGCTCCCTTGACGGCGGCCCCCGCGGCACTCCCGAAGTGATGGCCGTGCAGCGAGGAACGACCGGTAAAGGCGCGGTGATCGGCGGTAGTAGGCTGGTGAATCGGGTCGACTCTCCTCGACACACCCGACAGAACTGTCGCGTCCCACCCGCCGCAACCAGCGAAGGACTGCACTGTGGATCTCTACGAGTACCAGGCACGAGACCTTTTCGAATCCTACGGAGTGCCGGTTCTCGCCGGCATCGTCGCCGACACCCCCGAGGAGGTGAAGGCAGCGGCTGAGAAGCTCGGTGGCGTGGTCGTCGTCAAGGCTCAGGTCAAGACCGGTGGCCGCGGCAAGGCCGGCGGCGTCAAGGTCGCCAAGAACCCCGACGAGGCGTACGAGGCGGCCAAGGCCATCCTCGGCCTCGACATCAAGGGCCACGTCGTGCAGCGCGTCATGGTCGCGGCCGGCGCCCGCATCGCGGAGGAGTACTACTTCTCGGTGCTGCTCGACCGCGCCAACCGTTCGTACCTGAGCCTGTGCTCGGTCGAGGGCGGTATGGAGATCGAGCAGCTCGCCGTGGAGAAGCCCGAGGCCCTCGCTCGCGTCGAGGTCGACCCGCTGCGCGGCATCGACAAGGAGAAGGCGCTCGAGATCGCCCGCGAGGCGAACTTCCCCGAGCGGCTGCTCGAGCCGGTCGCAGACGTGTTCGTCAAGCTGTACGAGGTGTACAAGGGCGAGGACGCCACCCTCGTCGAGGTCAACCCGCTGGTGCTCACCGAGGAGGGCGACGTCATCGCCCTCGACGGCAAGGTCACCCTCGACGACAACGCCTCCGAGATCCGCCACCCCGACCATGAGGCACTCGCCGACAAGGCCACCGAGGACCCCCTCGAGGCGAAGGCCAAGGCGGCGGGCCTCAACTACGTGAAGCTCGACGGCCAGGTCGGCATCATCGGCAACGGCGCGGGCCTGGTCATGTCCACGCTCGACGTCGTCGCCTACGCGGGCGAGAGCCACGGCGGCGTGAAGCCGGCCAACTTCCTCGACATCGGCGGCGGCGCGAACGCCCAGGTGATGGCGAGCGGCCTCGACGTCATCCTCGGTGACGAGCAGGTCAAGAGCGTGTTCGTGAACGTGTTCGGCGGTATCACCTCGTGCGTCGCCGTCGCGGAGGGCATCGTCAAGGCACTCGAGATCCTCGGTGACTCGGCCACCAAGCCGCTCGTCGTGCGTCTGGACGGCAACCAGGTCGACGAGGGGCGCGCGATCCTCGCCGAGGCGAACCACCCGCTCGTCACTCTCGCCGCCACCATGGACGAGGGCGCCGACAAGGCCGCCGAGCTGGCGAACGCCTGACGCTTCGACGAGCTCAGCGACCCAAAGATTAGGACACAGGGAACAATGTCGATCTACCTCAACAAGGACTCCAAGGTCATCGTCCAGGGCATCACCGGCGGCGAGGGCACCAAGCACACCGCGCTGATGCTCAAGGCCGGCACGAACATCGTCGGCGGTGTCAACGCCCGCAAGGCCGGCACCACCGTCACGCACGAGAAGCCGCACGAGGGCGAGGTGGACCTGCCCGTGTTCGGCACCGTCGCCGAGGCCATGGAGAAGACCGGAGCCGACGTGTCGGTGGCGTTCGTGCCCCCGAAGTTCGCCAAGGACGCGATGATCGAGGCCATCGATGCCGAGATCCCGCTTCTCGTCGTCATCACCGAGGGCATCCCGGTCGGCGACAGCGCCGAGGCGTGGGCGTATGCGAAGTCGAAGGGCAACAAGACCCGCATCATCGGGCCGAACTGCCCCGGCATCATCACCCCCGGTGAGGCTCTGGCCGGCATCACCCCGGCGAACATCACCGGCAAGGGCCCGATCGGTCTCGTGTCGAAGTCGGGCACGCTGACCTACCAGATGATGTACGAGCTGCGCGACCTGGGCTTCTCGACCGCCATCGGCATCGGCGGCGACCCGGTCATCGGCACCACGCACATCGACGCCCTGGAGGCGTTCGAGGCCGACCCCGAGACCAAGGCGATCGTCATGATCGGCGAGATCGGCGGCGACGCCGAGGAGCGTGCGGCCGAGTACATCAAGGCGAACGTCACCAAGCCGGTCGTCGGATACGTCGCGGGCTTCACCGCGCCCGAGGGCAAGACGATGGGCCACGCCGGCGCGATCGTGTCCGGCTCGGCCGGCACCGCTCAGGCGAAGAAGGAGGCCCTCGAGGCCGCGGGCGTCAAGGTGGGCAAGACCCCGTCGGAGACCGCCGACCTGATGCGCGCGCTGATCGAATCCCTCTGAGTCGCGGAGCGACTGCCGACCGGTTAGCGCAGCGACGAGTCGAAGGACGTCGAGCCGCTCTGACACGCTAAGCTGAACGCGAAGACCCCGGGCTCCACCCCGGGGTCTTCGTCATCTCCTGCACGGCCCCCGCTCACCGCGCGACGGCCGTGAGCAGCGCGTCGAGCGCATCGAGCGCGGCCTGGCGCCCGGCGGCGTCGCGCGGGCGCTCGGCCAGCCACAGGGCGAGCTCGTTCATGGCGCCCGACAGCAGCGCCGTCACCGGCTCCAGCGCGGCGGGGGAGACTCCGGCTTCCGCGAGCGCCTCCCGCAGATGCACGGCCGAGGCCTCGGCATCCGCTCGCCGCCACTCGTCCCATCCGAGCGCCGACGGCGCGTCGACCAGCAGTACGCGGGCGCGGCCACCCGTCGTGATGGCGTCGAGGAACCCGTGGCTGCCGAGTCGCAGCGCTTCGGCGGGGTCGGCGTCGCCCGCCGCGGCCACGACGGCGGCGGCGACCTCCTGCTGCAGGCGGCCGACCACGGCGGCGAACAGCCCGCGCTTCGAGGAGTAGTGGTGGTAGACCGCGCCGCGGGTGACTCCGGCGTCGGCCGCGACGTCGTCCACCGAGGTGGCGGCGAACCCGTGCTCGGCGAAGCGCCGCACGGCGCAGCGCACGATGCGATCGGCGGTCTCGGCGGCATCGGCTGCGCTGGCACGTGGCATCCGGTCT
>JAPSIX010000017.1 GCA_031178475.1 Microbacterium sp.
GACGGAGCCCACCCGGCCGAACGAGATCGGCATGCACCGAGTCGCCTTCTCGGTCGACGACATCGACGAGGCGCTTCGGGTCGCCGCTCGGCACGGCTGCCACCCGCTTCGCGGCGTCGCCACGTTCCAGGACCTCTACAAGCTCACCTACGTGCGCGGCCCGAGCGGCATCCTGGTGATGCTGGCACAGGATCTGACAAAGGGCTGACGCGCCCTTAGTGGGCCGCTTCGTTCCAGTCGCGCCCGCGGCCGACCTGTACATCCAGCGGAACGGAGAGGTCGGCGGCCCCTGCCATGCGGGTTCGCACCACTGACTCCACGTCGTCCCACTCCCCCGGTGCGACCTCGATGACGAGTTCGTCGTGGATCTGCAGCAGCACGCGCGAGGCGAGGTCGCGTTCGAGGAGCTCCTCGTGGATGCGGAACAGCGCGATCTTCATGATGTCGGCCGCACTGCCCTGGATGGGTGCGTTCAGCGCCGCGCGCTCGGCGTTCTCGCGGAGCACGCGGTTCGGGCTGGACAGGTCGGGGAACGGCCGTCGGCGTCCGAAGATGGTCTCGGTGTAGCCGACCTCCTTCGCTGCCAGCACGGAGGTGCGCAGATAGTCGCGGACGGCACCGAACCGTGCGAAGTACTCCAGCATCAGCTGCTTCGCCTCGGACTGCTCGATGCGCAGCTGCTTCGACAGGCCGAAGGCGCTGAGTCCGTAGACCAGGCCGTACGACATCGCCTTCACCTTGGTGCGCATCGCCGGCGTGACATCCTCAGGTTCGACGCCGAACACCCGGGCGCCGACGAAGCGGTGCAAGTCCTCGCCCGAGTTGAACGCCTCGATGAGTCCGGCGTCCCCCGACAGGTGTGCCATGATGCGCATCTCGATCTGCGAGTAGTCAGCCGTGAGCAGGGTCTCGTACCCCTCCCCGACCTGGAAGGCGCTGCGGATGCGACGGGACTCGGCGGTGCGCACCGGAATGTTCTGCAGGTTCGGGTCGGTGCTCGACAGGCGGCCGGTCTGGCTGCCCGTCTGCAGGTAGGTGGTGTGAATGCGACCGTCGTCGCGGATGCCGACGTCGAGCGACTCGATGATCTGCCGGAGCTTCGTCGCCTCCCTGTGCTGCGACAGCTGCTCCAGGAACGGGTGAGGCACGCTCTCCTGCAGGTCGGCGAGCGAGGCGGCATCCGTCGAGTACCCCGTCTTGGTCTTGCGGGTCTTCGGAAGCTGCAGCTCTTCGAACAGCACCTCCTGCAGCTGCTTCGGCGAGCCGAGGTTCACCTCGTGGCCGATGGTGGCGTACGCCTGCTGGGCGATGGCGTCGGCGCGCTCGGCGAGCTCCGCCGAGAACTCCGACAGCACCTGGTGCGAGACCGCGACGCCGGCGAGCTCCATATCGGCCAGCGCGAGCAGCGTCGGCAGCTCGATGTCGGTCATGACGCGCACGACGCTGTCGGGCATCGCGGCGCGGAGCGCCTCCGAGGTGCGCAGGGTGAACCACGCCTCCTGCGCCGGGGTGGCGCCCTCGTTCTCGGGCACCAGCTGGCTCGGATCGGCCTCGGGAAGCTTCTCGCCCAGGTACCGCTCGACGAGGTTCGCGAGGGTCTTGTCGGGGAAGCTCGGCCGCATCAGCCAGCCGCCGAGAAGGGTGTCATCGGCGAGCCCGCCGAGGCGCACGCCCGCTCGGCGAAGGGCCTTGATCTGCGACTTCGCGGCGTGCATGACCTTCGGCTTGTCGGACTCCAACCACTCGCGAAGGGCGTCGGCGGCGGCATCCGTCCAGTCCGTCTCGTGCAGTTCGCTCTCCCCGGCGACGCCGAGACGCGTCCCGCGACCCGCATTGACGACAAGAGTGACGCCGAGGGGGCCGGGCTGGGCGTCCGCCCACGCAGCGATCGACGACGGGTCCGACTCCGTGGGGGTCGGCATCTCCACGGCATCCGCTTCGTCCGCGCCCACGTCGGCGCTCGCGCCCGCCGCCTCGAAGACACGCGGCAGCAGCGTGCGGAACTCGAGGCGCGCGAAGATGTCGCGCACGGCCTGTGCATCGATCGGCGTGACGGCGAGCTCGGCGGGCCCGACGGGCAACTCGACATCACGCAGCAGCCGGTTCAGGCGGCGGTTGCGGCGCACGTCGTCGATGTGATCGCGCAGGTTGCCGCCGACGACCCCCTTGATCTCATCGGCCCGATCGAGCAGTTCGTCCAGGCTGCCGAACTGGTTCAGCCACTTCACCGCGGTCTTCTCGCCGACCTTCGGCACGCCGGGGAGGTTGTCGCTGGTCTCGCCGACCAGGGCGGCGATGTCGGGGTACTGCTCGGGCCGCACCCCGTACCGGTCGTGCACGGTGGACGGGTCGTAGCGCTTCAGCTGAGAGACCCCCTGCACCGACGGGTACAGCAGGGTGATGTCGTCGTTGACCAGCTGGATCGTGTCGCGGTCGCCGGAGACGACCAGGACGTCGTAGCCGAGCTCAGCGCCCTGCGTCGCGAGGGTGGCGAGGATGTCGTCGGCCTCGAACCCCTCCTTTGTCAGCACCGGGATCGACATGGCGGCCAGGCAGTCCTGCAGCAGCGGGATCTGCCCGCGGAACTCCTGCGGGGTCTCGGACCGTGTCGCCTTGTACTCGGCGTACTCCTCGGTGCGGAACGAGTGACGGGAAGTGTCGAAGGCGACCGCGATGTGGGTCGGCTTCTCGGCCTTGATGAGGTTCACGAACATCGACAGGAAGCCGTAGATGGCGTTCGTGTGCTGGTTGTCCTTGGTGGTGAAGTTGTCGACCGGAAGGGCGAAGAACGCCCGATATGCGAGCGAGTGGCCGTCGACGACCATGAGGGTAGGCTTTGCGGAGTCCGTCACTCTGCAAGCCTAACGAGGACGGCAGACACTCGCTGAGGAGGATGGGTGAGCACGGTTTCGCCGGGTCTGGAATGGGCCGAGAAGATCGGCCGGGGTGCACTCGCGGAGCGGATGGGCCTCGAGATCGTCGAGATGTCGGCCGAGCGCGCGGTGGGGCGGATGCCGGTCGAGGGCAACACCCAGCCGTTCGGGCTCATGCACGGCGGCGCCTACGTCGTGCTCGGCGAGTCCCTGGGTTCGATGGCGGCGACCCTGCATGCCGGACCCGGGCGGATGGCCGTCGGGATCGACGTGAACGCGACGCACACGCGTGCCGCGACGAGCGGGACGGTGACCGGAGTCTGCACGCCGATCCACCTCGGGCGCACGATGACCGTGCACGAGATCGTCGTTACCGACGACCAGGACCGGCGCTGCTCCACGATCAGGATCACGAACCTGATCAAGGACGTCCCGCAGCGCTGAACGGCGCCGCCGGTTCGCGGGTCGGCGTCAGGACTTCTTCGGGGCCAGCTGCTCGATGATCGCCTTGGCGACGTCCTGCATGGTGAGGCGGCGGTCCATCGACGCCTTCTGGATCCAGCGGAACGCCTCGGGCTCGCTGAGGCCCATCTTCTCGTTGAGCAGGCCCTTGGCACGGTCGACGAGCTTGCGGGTCTCGAAGCGCTCGACCATGTCGGCGACCTCGGCCTCGAGGGTGATGATCTGCTCGTGGCGGGCCAGGGCGATCTCGATCGCGGGAAGCAGGTCGTTCGGGGTGAACGGCTTGACGACGTAAGCCAGTGCGCCGGCCTCGCTGGCACGCTCGACGAGCTCCTTCTGGCTGAACGCGGTGAGCAGCACGACGGGGGCGATGTTCGCCTTGTGCAGCTTCTCGGCCGCGCTGATGCCGTCGAGCTGAGGCATCTTCACGTCCATGACCACCAGGTCGGGGCGCAGCTCGGTCGCCAGCTGGACGGCAGTCTCACCGTCGCCCGCCTCGCCGACCACGTCATACCCGTTGTCGCGCAGGATCTCGACGATGTCGAGGCGGATCAGCGATTCGTCCTCGGCGACGACGACCCGTCGGGGTGCGGACGACGTGGGCTGCTCAGGCTGCTCTTGCTCGGTCACGGTTCCATCCTAATGGAGAGCCCGCCTGCGCCGCCCCAGCCGCCGTCGCAACGACCGGATGCGAGGCCGCTCTGCGCTACAGTCGAAGACGCACGAACACGAGCCGGCGTGGCGGAATGGCAGACGCGGAGCACTCAAAATGCTTTGTCCGAAAGGGCGTGTGGGTTCGAGTCCCACCGCCGGCACTTGCGAGAAGGGATCGTCCGCAGGGCGGTCCCTTCTCGCTTACGCGGCTCGCATGGGAGCCGAAGTCCGGTACATGGCCTCGTTAACCAGACCTTGCCTCCCATGGGGGGTGTGAACCGGGCTGCGGGCCATCAGGAGTCACCGAGCGCCTGCTTCGCGGCTCCCAGCGACGCCTCGGCATCGGCGAGCTGCTTCTCCGCTCCGGACCGCCGCTTGTCGAGGCCCGCCTGCTCCGCGGCCAGCTTCTGGGATTCGCCGCGGATCTGTTCGAGCTCCTTCTTCAGTTCCGCCTCCCGGGCGGCCAGGTTCTCGGTCCGCTCCCCCAGCGACCGCTCCCGCCGATCCAGGTCTTCGAGGTCGCGCTGCGCCCGGCGCACGGCCTGCTCGGCCTCTTGCACCGCGCGCTCCGCCTGCTTGCGTGCGCGACGGGCCTGCAGCTCGTCGGTCGGTGCCTCGGCGGCAACGCGCGCCACCGGAGGCGTCCCCGCCACCGCATCGGACAGGTCGACAGAGCCGATGCCCCCGGCCTCGAGCGGACGCATCAGCCGGCCCGATGCCACAGCCGCGGCGGCATCCGGGTCGAACAATGCGGCATTCAGCGTCTCCTCGACGGACTGCGCGGTCGACGGCGTGACCTTCTCCCCTCGCTCGGTGGCGAGGTCGGCGGCCTTCTTCGCCAGGCTGCGCACGAGCGCGCGCCGCTGACGGCCCAGCTGCGTCAGGGTAGCGGCATCCAGCTCGGCCTGCGCTTCACGCAGCTGCTCGCCGAGTTCGAGAGCCTGCCCGAGCTCGTCGGCGTTCTCGTGTGCGAAGACGTTGACGATCCACGCCGCGAGCAGCGGCTTGCGCAGCGCCTTGATCTGCGCGGCCAGCGGACCCTTCGCGTCGCTGGCGTGGGCGTTGCGCGCCGTGGTGAACTCGCCGGGCGGCAGGACATACAGCTCGGCTGCGATCTCATCGAGCGCCGCATCCCCGGCATCCGCTCCCTCTGTCATCGCACCATCATGCCCGAGCGTCACTCGGCGAGGGCCGCCAGCTCCGCCATCACCCTCGGATGCGCGAGAACCCGGAAGTGCCCGCCGGTGTCGAGCCGCACGTTCTTCGCTCCGGGCAGTTCACTGCCCTCGGGGATGTGCGGGTCGAAGCGGCCGTAGACCGAGACGATGCGGGCGTTGACCTCGCGTTGCCTGGCGAGTTCGACGATCCCGGGGTCCAACGGCGAGAACGCCCGCAGTGCCCGCACCGGCATGACACGGGCGTAGCGCGAGCCGCCGAACGGTGTGGCGACAGCCAGCATGCCCCGAACCCTCGCGCCGGCCGGACCGAGCATGACGAGTTTGCCGGACAGGCCGCCCTTGCTGTGCGCGACGATCACGGCATCCTGCAGCTCCGTCCACTCGAGGTAGTCGGTGACCTTCTGCGCCATCTCGGCCACCGGGCGCCGGTTGCGCTCAAGGCTCTCCAGCACGTGCACGGGGTGGCCGCGGTCATGCAGCCGGGAGACCATGGGCTGCATGAACTTCCAGGTCTCGTACACCCCCGGGAGCACGATGATGGGTGCCCGGGAGCCGGACGTGAACGAAGCGGGATCCGTGCGGTTGAAGGCGGCGCGAGCCTGCCATCCGACTGCGTACACGTAGTCGTTCGCCCACCAGCTCGCCCGCCGGAGGAGCTCGATCATCACTCCCCTTCCGCGGCACGCACCGGCGATGGCACGCACCCGAGGATCGCGGCGGCGACGGCGGAGGGAGCGGAGTGCTGCGTGTTGTGCACTCGACCGGCGATCTCGACGACGGATGCCGTCGACGCGGCGCCGCTCAGCCTGCGGCACCAGTCCCCGCCGGCGATGGGGTCCCGTGCGCCGCGGATGATGAGCAGCGGGCAGCGCAGATCCGGCACACGCCGCTCCATCGGGTAGCCCAGCATGTGACGCAGCTGGGTGAGGTACCACCGCGGCCCGCAGCGCACGTAGTCCCCCGTCACGAGAGCGTTCGCGCCCGGCGGTTCGAACAGCATGTCGATCAGCAGCGCCCGAGCCTGCGCGAACGCGGTGCGGTGCCGGTCGTCCGCGACGGGACCGATCACGACCACCGCGTCCGCGATATCCGGCCGCTGCGCCGCCAGCTCCACGACCCACTGGGTGCCCATCGACTGCCCGATCAGCACCGCGGAGACCACGCCCTCGGCATCGAGCACTTCGCCGAGGGCCGTTGCCATGCGCGGAACATCGAGGTCGGTCCCGGGCTTCGGCAGCCCCCCGAAGCCGGGTAGGTCGACGGAGAGGGTCTCGGCCCGGGCCGCCAGCGCGTACTGGAGGCGGTCGAGGTACCGGTGCGACATCCCGATTCCGTGCACCAGGACGAACAGCGGCGACGATGAATCACCGGTGCCGGCACGCAGCGTGCGGAAGGCGAGCCCGTCCGGGCCGATCCGGTGTTCCCGTTCCACCCTGGTGCGCGCCATGTCAGAACCGTACCCGAGCGGGAACGCCGGAGGGCGGGGCCACACGGCCCCGCCCTCCGATCCGTTCAGACTTCGCGCCTCAGACGCCGCGCTTGTACACCGGAGCCGCGCCGCCCACAGCATCCCCGACCTTGTGGACGCGGATGTCGTTGGTCGAGCCGACGATGCCGGGAGGGGAGCCGGAGATCACGACGACCTTGTCCCCCTCCTTCGCCAGCTTGCTGCCGAGCAGGTATTCGTCCACCTGGTGGTACATGAGGTCGGTGTGTTCGACCATCTCCACCAGGCTCGACTGGATGCCCCAGGTGAGAGCCATCCGGCGACGGATCGACGGCTCGGGCGTGAACGCGATCATCGGGATGCGCGAGCGCAGCCGGGAGAGGCGGCGCGCCGAATCGCCGGACTGGGTGAACACGCACAGGAACTTCGCCTCCACGAACTCGCCGACCTCGAGGGCGGCGAGCGTGATGGCGCCGCCCTGGGTGCGCGGCTTCGTGGTGAGCGGGAGGATCCGCTCGAGGCCGTGCTCCTCGGTGGACTCGACGATGCGTGCCATGGTCTCGACGACGCCGATGGGGTACTCCCCCACGCTGGTCTCGCCCGAGAGCATCACCGCGTCGGCACCGTCGAGCACGGCGTTGGCGACGTCGGAGGTCTCGGCGCGCGTGGGCACCGGGCTGTTGATCATCGACTCGAGCATCTGCGTGGCCACGATCACCGGCTTGGCGTTGCGGCGCGCCAGTTCGACGGCGCGCTTCTGCACGATCGGCACGGCCTCGAGCGGCAGCTCGACGCCCAGGTCGCCTCGGGCGACCATGATGCCGTCGAATGCGTCGACGATCTCCTCGAGGGCGTCGACGGCCTGCGGCTTCTCGACCTTGGCGATGACGGGGACGCGCACGCCCTCCTCCGCCATGATCTCGTGGACGCGCTCGACGTCCTTCGCGTTGCGGACGAACGACAGGGCGATGATGTCGGCGCCGGTGCGCAGACCCCAGCGCAGGTCGTCCTCGTCCTTCTCGCTCAGCGCGGGGACGTTGACCGCCACGCCGGGAAGGTTGATGCCCTTGTTGTTCGACACAGCACCGGCGACGATGACCCGAGTGGTGACGACGGTCCCATCGGTCTCCACGACCTCGACGCGCACCTTGCCGTCGTCGATGAGGAGGAAGTCGCCCGGCTTGACGTCCTGAGGCAGACCTTTGAACGTCGTGCTCGAGATCTCCTTGTTGCCGAGGATGTCCTCGGTGGTGATCTTGAAGATGTCACCCTCGGCGAGCTCGTACGGGCCGCCCTCGAACTTGCCGAGCCGGATCTTCGGCCCCTGCAGGTCGACGAGCACCGCGACGGCACGCCCGGAGTCCTCGGCGGCACGACGCACGTTGGCGTAGTTGGCCTCGTGGACGGAGTAGTCGCCATGGCTGAGATTCAGCCGGGCGACGTCCACCCCAGCGTCGATCAGGGCGCGGACCTTGTCATAGGTCGAGGTTGCGGGACCGAGGGTGGCGACGATTTTCGCGCGTCTCAACAGGCTTCTCCAGGGTGAGAGGGGGATTTCGGAATGGCGACGCTGCCGCGCTCAGCCTACGCGGGCTGGACGCTGAGCGCGACATCAGTGGGACGAACCGGAGCGGGCAGCACGGTGTCGCCCATCAGGTGACGGTCGACTGCCGAAGCCGCCGCACGTCCCTCGGCGATCGCCCAGACGATCAGCGACTGGCCGCGTCCGGCGTCACCGGCCACGAAGACTCCGGGAACAGTCGTCTGGTAGTCGTCATCTCGGCTGATCGCTCCGCGGGAGGTGAGCTCGGGGTGCACCTCACCCGTGAATCCCTCCGTCTCCGGCCCGGTGAAGCCCATCGCGATGAGCACCAGATCGGCGGGGATCTCGCGCTCGGTGCCGCTCTTGGGGACCCGCCGTCCGTCGATGAACTCCGTCTCGGCGACGCGCAGTGCGCGCACCTCCCCGGCAGCGTTGGCGAGGAACTCGACCGTCGAGGCGAGGAACATCCGTTCGCCGCCCTCCTCGTGTGCCGACTGCACTTCGAACAGCGTCGGCGTCGTGGGCCACGGCTGGTGGTCGGGACGGGTGTCCCCGGGCTGACGGCCGATGGCGAGGTTCGTGACGCTCAGGGCACCCTGCCGGTGAGCCGTGCCGATGCAGTCGGCGCCGGTGTCACCGCCGCCGATGACGACGACGTGCTTTCCCGCCGCGGTGATCTGATCGGTGAGCGCGTCGCCGGCGACCATCCGGTTGGACTCCACCAGGTACTCCATGGCGAAGTGCACACCGTCGAGGTCGCGACCGGGGATGGCGAGGTCACGCGGCACGGTCGAACCCGTGGCGATCAGCACGGCGTCGTATCGGCTGCGCAGCTCGTCCCAGCCGATGTCCCGGCCGATCTCGACCCCGGCGCGGAAGCGCGTTCCCTCGTCCTGCATCTGCCGCAGTCGCGCGTCGAGGTGGCTCTTCTCCATCTTGAAGTCCGGGATGCCGTAGCGCAGCAGCCCGCCGATGCGGTCGTCACGCTCGTACACGGCTACCGTGTGGCCGGCGCGGGTCAGCTGCTGGGCGGCGGCGAGGCCGGCAGGACCGGAGCCGACGACCGCGACAGTCCGGCCGGTGAGCCGCTCGGGCGGCTGCGGAGCCACCCAACCGCGCGCGAAGGCCTCGTCGATGATCGAGACCTCAACCTGCTTGATGGTGACCGCCGGCTGGTTGATGCCCAGCACGCACGCACTCTCGCACGGCGCGGGGCACAGCCGCCCGGTGAACTCGGGGAAGTTGTTCGTGGCATGCAGTCGCTCAATGGCTGCGCGGCCCTCATCGCGCCAGGTGAGGTCGTTCCACTCCGGGATGAGGTTGCCGAGCGGGCATCCCGAGTGGCAGAACGGGACGCCGCAGTCCATGCAGCGACCCGCCTGGCGGCGCAGGACCGCCTTGTCACCGGGTTCATAGACCTCTTTCCAGTCCATGATCCGCACAGGCACGGGGCGACGGGCGGGAAGCTCGCGCTCCGTCACCTTGAGAAAGCCCTTGGGGTCAGCCACCGGTCACCTCCAGGATCCGGTTCCAGATGACGTCGCCGTCGGGGTCGATCCCCTCCGCCTCGGCCTCCTGGCGCATGGTCTGCACGGCCGCGAAGTCGCGCGGCAGCACCTTGGTGAATTCGGCCTGGACGGCGTCGAAACGCTCCAGGATGTCGGATGCCAGCGGCGAGGCGGTCCGCTCCTCATGCTCGACGAGCAAGCTGCGCAGCACCTCCAGGTCTGCCCGGTCGAGCGGCTCGAGACGCAGCTCGCCGGTGCTCAGCGCCTCGGCGTTCACGCGGTCGGTGCTCAGCCCGCGCACGTACGCGACGCCGCCCGACATGCCGGCACCGAGATTGCGACCCGTTTCACCGAGGATCACGGCCAGTCCGCCGGTCATGTACTCGAGAGCGTGGTCACCCGCGCCCTCGACCACGGCTGTGGCGCCGGAGTTGCGCACCAGGAACCGCTCGCCGACGACGCCCGAGATGAACATCGTCCCGCTCGTCGCGCCGTAGCCGATGACGTTGCCGGCGATGACGTTCTCGTGCGGTGCGAACGTCGCGTCCCGCGGGGGTCGGATCGTGATGTCGCCCCCCGAGAGTCCCTTGCCGACGTAGTCGTTGGCGTCGCCCTCGAGTCGCAGCACGATGCCGGGCGGCAGGAACGCGCCGAGCGACTGACCGGCAGTGCCGTGCAGCGTCACATCGATCGTCTCGCGCGCGAGTCCGGCCGCGCCGTAGCGCGCGGTGACGTGGTGCCCGAGCATCGTGCCGACAGCGCGCTCGGTGTTGCGGATCGGCAGTTCGATGACCACCGGCTCGCGGTGCTCGATGGCGTCGACCGCGAGATCGAGCAGTGCCGCATCGAAGTGCTTCTCGAGCTCATGGTCCTGTTCGCGCCCGCTGCGGCGGGGCTCACCCGCGGGGAACACAGGACCCTGCAGGATCGGCGACAGGTCGAGGCCGTCGGCCTTCCAGTGCCGGATCGCGTTGTCGGTGCGCAGCAGTTCCGCACGCCCGATGATCTCGTCCAGCGAGCGGTAGCCCAGCTCGGCGAGCAGCTCGCGCACCTCCTCGGCGATGAACTCCATGAAGTTCACGACGAACTCCGGTTTGCCGGTGAATCGCTGGCGCAGCAGAGGATTCTGCGTGGCGACGCCGACCGGGCAGGTGTCGAGATGGCAGACGCGCATCATGATGCATCCGCTGACGACGAGCGGTGCGGTCGCGAAGCCGAACTCCTCTGCGCCGAGCAGAGCCCCGATGATGACGTCGCGACCGGTCTTGAGCTGACCGTCGACCTGTACGACCACGCGGTCGCGCATGCCGTTCAGCATGAGCGTCTGCTGTGTCTCTGCCAGGCCCAGCTCCCACGGCGTTCCGGCGTGCTTGAGGGAGTTCAGGGGGCTCGCGCCGGTGCCTCCGTCATGGCCCGACACCAGCACGACGTCGCTCAACGCCTTGGCGACGCCTGCGGCGACGGCGCCGATGCCGGACTGGCTCACCAGCTTCGTGTGAATGCGCGCCTTCGGGTTCGCGCGCTTGAGGTCGAAGATCAGCTGCTTGAGGTCTTCGATGGAGTAGATGTCGTGGTGCGGTGGCGGCGAGATCAGCCCGACGCCGGGGGTCGCATGCCTCGTGCGCGCCACCCACGGGTACACCTTCTGAGGCGGCAACTGCCCGCCCTCGCCGGGCTTGGCGCCCTGGGCGAGCTTGATCTGCAGGTCGTCGGCCTGCGTCAGATACTGGCTGGTCACCCCGAACCGGCCCGAGGCGACCTGCTTGATGGCGCTGCGCCGCTCCGGGTCGACGAGCCGGTCGGGATCCTCGCCGCCTTCGCCGGTGTTCGACTTGCCGCCGATCCGGTTCATGGCGATCGCGAGCGTCTCATGCGCCTCCTGCGAGATCGACCCGTAGCTCATCGCGCCGGTGGAGAACCGCTTGACGATCTCGGAGACGGGCTCGACCTCGTCGAGCGGGACCGGTGGCCGCTCGCCCGTGCGAAGCTCGAACAGTCCGCGCAAGGTCTTCAGTTCGCGGGCCTGGTCGTCTACGAGACGGGTGTATTCGCGGAAGATGTCGTAGCGGCGCGTCCGCGTGGAGTGCTGCAGCCGGAACACCGTCTCGGGATTGAACAGGTGCGGCGATCCGTCACGGCGCCACTGGTACTCGCCGCCGGTCCACAGCCGCTCGTGGGCACGCGCGGCGGCGTCCTGCGGGTAGGCGAAGTCGTGACGCGCCTGGTTCTCGGCGAACACGTCCTCGATGCCGATGCCGCCGAGCTTCGTCTCGGTGCCGGTGAAGTAGGCGTCGACGAACTCCTGGCTCAGACCGATCGCCTCGAACACCTGGGCGCCCGCGTAGGACGAGACCGTCGAGATGCCCATCTTCGACATGATCTTCAGCACGCCCTTGCCGAGCGCGTAGATCAGGTTGCGCACCGCCTTCTCCGGCGTGATGCCGGTGATGAAGCCCGTGCGGGCGAGATGCTCCACCGTCTCCATCGCCAGGTACGGGTTCACGGCCGACGCGCCGTAGCCGATGAGCGTGGCGACGTGGTGCACCTCGCGGACGTCGCCGGCTTCGACGATCAGTCCGACCTTCATGCGGTTCTCGCGCCGGATGAGGTGGTGATGCACAGCCGAGACCATGAGCAGCGACGGGATCGGGACGAGGTCCTTGTTCGAGTCGCGGTCGGACAGGATGAGGAACTCGGCACCCCGCTCGATCGCCGCGTCGGCTTCGGCGCACATCTCTGCCAGCCGCTCCTGCATGGTGTGCGCGCCGGCGTCGAAGTGGTACAGCCCCTTGATGGTCGCGCTCGAGCGGTCGGGCAGCGCCCGATCGATGTGGCGGATCTTGGCGAGCTGGTCGTTGTCGATCACCGGGAAGTCGAGGGTGACCGTTCGGGCATGCTCGGGGGTCCACTCCAGCAGGTTCCGCTCCGGGCCGAGACCGAGTCGCAGACTGGTCACGACCTCTTCTCGGATCGCGTCCAACGGCGGGTTGGTCACCTGCGCGAACTGCTGCACGAAGTAGTCGAACAGCAGGCGGGGGCGGTCGCTCAGAACGGCGATGGGCGTGTCAGTGCCCATGGCGCCGAGCGGCTCGGCGCCGTGCTGGCCCATCGGGGTGAGCAGGATCCGCACCTCCTCCTCGGTGTAGCCGAAGGTGCGCTGGCGACGGGTGATGGATGCCGCCGGATGCACGATGTGCTCGCGCTCGGGCAGGTCGGCCAGACGCACCGCGCCGGCATCCAGCCATTCCTGCCAGGGGTGCAGGGTCGCGAGCTCGCGCTTGATCTCCTCGTCCTCGACGATCCGGCCCTGCGCGGTGTCCACGAGGAACATCCGCCCCGGCCGGAGTCGTCCCCGCCGCTTGATCCGCTCCGGGGCGAATTCGAGCACGCCGGTCTCGCTGCCGATGACGACGAGGCCGTCGGTGGTCTCGGTCCAGCGCCCCGGCCGCAGGCCGTTGCGGTCGAGTGTGGCACCGACGACGGTGCCGTCGGTGAAGATGAGGGCGGCCGGGCCGTCCCACGGCTCCATCTGGTTGGCGTGGAATTCGTAGAAGGCGCGCAGATCCGGGTCGATTCCGGGCTGCTTCTCCCACGCCTCGGGCACCATCATCAGGATCGCGTGCGGCAGGCTCCGTCCCGTGAGGGTCAGCAGCTCGAGCACCTCATCGAAGGAGGCGGAGTCGCTGGCGCCTGGCGTGCAGATCGGCAGCAGCGGACGCATGTCGCCGAGCAGGTCCGACGAGAGCTGGGACTGCCGGGCCCGCATCCAGTTGCGGTTGCCGCCGACGGTGTTGATCTCGCCGTTGTGAGCCAGCATCCGCAGGGGCTGTGCGAGCGGCCAGGACGGGAAGGTGTTGGTCGAGTACCGCGAGTGGACGACCGCGAGTTCCGACGCGAAGCGCTCGTCTTGCAGGTCGGGGTAGAACGGCTCGAGCTGCAGGGTGGTGACCATGCCCTTGTAGCCGAGGGTGCGGCACGACAGGGTGACGAAGTAGGCGTTCAGCTCGTGACCGGCGCGCTTACGCAGCCGGTAGGCGGCGCGGTCCAGCTCCAGCCCTGAGGCTGCGGCGCGATCGCCGGATGCGGGGCGTGAGACGAAGAGCTGCTCGAAGGCGGGGCGTGCCTCGTCGGCGAGCTTGCCGAGGTTCTCGTTGGCGGTCGGCACTGCGCGCCAACCGAGAACGGTGAGGCCCTCCTCGGCGGCGATGCGCTCGATGCCGGCTTTCTGCTCACGGCGTGCGCTCGAGTCGCGCGGGAGGAAGGCGAGGCCCGCGGCGTACTCGCCGGCGGGGGGAAGATCGAAGGGGACGACTTCGCGGAGGAAGGCGTCGGGCATCTGGGTGAGGATGCCTGCTCCGTCGCCGGTGCCGGCGTCAGAGCCGATTGCACCGCGGTGCTCCAGGTTGCGCAGCGCCTCGAGCGCCAGCGCGATGATGTCATGGCCGGGTTCCCCGCGGAGCGTCGCGACCATGGCCAGGCCGCAGGCGTCCTTCTCGTGGGCGGGGTTGTACAGACCCTGTTTCGGGGGATAGGCGCCGGAGGCGCCGTAGGGAGGCTGGAAGTACACCAGTCACCGTCCTCAGATCTCGATGAAACCGGGGACGACGTTGGCCCGCTCGTTCAGTGTGAATAGGTCACACGCGACGAGGCGGCCGGCTATCGCGGACCGTCCCCGTTCGTGGGAGCGGTGCTTGTGGCGGGTGCTCCTGCTGCGACCGCTTCGACCGGAGGCTCGCTCAGGTCGACGTAATCGCCGGGATTGTTCTGCGATTGTACATCGTCGCGTGGGTCGCGCCCTCGCACGTAGGGCGACGGCTCGCGGCCGGGGTGGCGTCGGGTCTGCACCACGAAGATGGCGACACCGACGATGACGCCGATGATCGCCGCCCAGACGTTCGTGCGCAGGCCCAGGATGATGTCGCTCGGGTCGATCCGGATGGACTCCCAGACGATGCGCCCGGCGCTGTACCAGATCAGGTAGATCGCGAACAGCTTGCCCCACTGCAGCTTCAGGCGGTGGCCGAGGAACAGCAGCACGATCACGCCGAGTCCGTTCCACAGCACCTCGTACAGGAAGGTGGGGTGAAACAGGGTGCCCTCGGGCAGGCCTGGCGGGAAGGCCGGGTTGGCGGAGTCGATCTCCAGACCCCAGGGCACGTCGGTGGGAAGGCCGAACAGCTCCTGGTTGAACCAGTTGCCGAAGCGGCCCATCGCCTGGGCGAGCAGGAGCCCCGGCGCGAGCGCGTCGGCGAATGTCCAGAAGCGGATGCCGGTCCACCGGCATCCGAGCCAGGCGCCGACCGCACCGCCGATGAGCGCACCGTAGATCGCGATGCCGCCGTCCCAGACGTTCCAGATCGCGTCCTTGACGAACGGGTTCCACCATTCGGCGCCGTCGCGGAAGTAGAAGTCGGCGTGCGTGAACACGTGGTACAGCCGGGCGGCGATGATCGCCAGCGGTACGGCGAGGAGAGCGATGTCGATGACGACCCAGCGCTCGGCGCCGCGTCGGGTGAGGCGGTGGTTCGTCAGAAGCGTGGCGGCGATGATGCCCGCGATGATGCACAGCGCGTAGAAGTGGATCCGGAACGGCCCGAGCGGGATGAAGCTGACCGGCGGGCTCGGGATGCTGGTGAGCACGCTCGAGATGGTGCTGTGAAGCGCGAGGGACATGAGAAAGATCCTAGCTTCCGGTTTCGAAGCGCGCCGCCGGGGTGCCGGCAGCGAGGGCGCGGGTGGTCTCGGCGAGGCCGTCCAGACCGCCGTCGCGGAGAGCGCGGACAAGGGCGGTGCCGACGATCGCGCCGTCGGCGTACTCGACCACCCCGGCGACCTGTGCGGGTGTGGAGATGCCGATGCCGACGCAGGCGCGTTCGGCGCCGCGTGACCGCATGCGCTCGACGAGCGAGCGGGCCGCGCGGTCGAGGGCGTCGCGTTCGCCGGTGATCCCCATCGTCGAGACGGTGTAGACGAACCCGGTGGACGACGAGATCACCAGGTCGAGTCGCTCGTCCGATGACGTGGGCGCGGCGAGGAAGATCCGGTCGAGTCCGGTGCGCTCACTGGCAGCGATCCACTCCCCTGCCGCTTCGGGGGTGATATCCGGGGTGATCAGACCGGCTCCGCCGGCTGCCAGCAGGTCGTCGGCGTAGCGGTCGACGCCGTACTGCATGACCGGGTTCCAGTAGGTCATGACGACCACGGGCACGTCGGTCTGCGCGGTGATCTCTCTGACCGCGGTGAACAGGTCGCGCATCCGGAAGCCGTTCGCCAGCGCGTGCTGCGTCGCCTCCTGGATGATCGCGCCGTCCATGACGGGGTCGCTGTACGGCGGGCCGAGCTCGATCACATCCACACCGTTGCGGGCCAGGGTGAGCGCGGCCTGGATGCTGGTGTCGAGGTCCGGGTAACCGACCGGGAGGTATCCGACGAACGCGCCGCGGCCGGCATCCTGAGCGTTGCGGATCGCCTGCTCGACGCGGCTCATTCGGCGGCGTCCTTCCGGTCGTACAGCTCGAAGTAGTGTGCTGCCGTGTCCATGTCCTTGTCGCCGCGTCCGGAGAGGCAGACGGCGATGATGCCGTCGGGGCCGAGGTCGCGGCCGATACGCAGCGCCCCGGCGAGGGCATGCGCCGACTCGATGGCGGGGATGATGCCCTCGGTGCGGCTCAGCAGACGCAGCGCCTGCATGGCCTCGTCGTCGGTGGCGGGGATGTACTCGGCGCGGCCGATGTCTGCCAGCCAGGAGTGCTCCGGCCCGACGCCGGGATAGTCCAGGCCCGCTGAGATCGAGTGCGACTCGACGGTCTGGCCGTCCTCATCCTGCAGCACGTACGTCTTCGCGCCGTGCAGCACACCGGGACGACCGCGTTCGATCGACGCGGCGTGCCGAGGGGTGTCCACGCCGTCGCCGGCCGCTTCCACGCCGAACAACCGCACGCCCTCGTCGTCGAGGAAGGCGTCGAACATGCCGATGGCGTTCGATCCTCCGCCGACGCACGCGACGACGGCATCCGGCAGGCGGCCCGCCACGTCGAGAAGCTGGGCGCGCGCCTCCTCGCCGATGATCTTCTGAAAGTCGCGCACCATGGCCGGGAACGGATGCGGGCCCGCGGCGGTGCCGAAGATGTAGTTCGTGGTCTCGACAGACGCGACCCAGTCGCGGTAGGCGTCGTTGATCGCGTCCTTCAGAGTGCGCGACCCGGTCGTGACGGGAACCACCTCGGCGCCCAGCAGGCGCATCCGGGCGACGTTCAAGGCCTGACGTTCGGTGTCGACCTCGCCCATGTAGATGGTGCAGTCGAGACCGAACAGTGCGGCGGCGGTCGCGGTGGCGACGCCGTGCTGACCGGCGCCGGTCTCGGCGATCACGCGCGTCTTGCCGAGCCGCTTGGTGAGCAGCGCCTGGCCGAGGACGTTGTTGATCTTGTGGGAACCGGTGTGGTTGAGGTCTTCGCGCTTGAGGAAGACCCGCGCTCCCCCGGCCTGTTCGGCGAACCGCGGCACCTCTGTCAGGGCGGACGGGCGGCCGGCGTACGAGTGCAGCAGCTCGGCGAGCTCGGATCGGAACTGCGGGTCGGCGATCGCCTGTTCGTACGCCTCGGTCAGTTCGTCGATCGCGGCGATGAGGGATTCGGGCATGTACCGTCCCCCGAACTCGCCGAAGAACGGGCCGTGCTGGTCGCGTAAGCTCACCACTTCGCCTCCAGGAAGCTCTTGAGAGTGGCCACCGGGTCGCCGGTGACGAGGGCTTCGCCGATCAGCACCACGTCGGCACCGGCCTGGCGGTACCGGGCGACGTCGTCGGGGGTGAGCACGGCCGATTCGGCGATCTTGATCGCGGCGTCTGGAATGCGGCCGGCCAGCCTGCCGAACAGGTCGCGGTCCAGCTCGAGGGTCTTCAGGTTGCGCGCGTTGATGCCGATGAGATCCGCGCCGAGATCGATGGCGGCCTCGAGCTCATCCGACGAGTGGGTCTCGACCAGCGGGGTCATGCCGAGCTGCAGGATCAGCTCGTAGAGTTCCTTCAGCACGCGGGGCTCGAGCCCGGCGACGATGAGCAGCACCAGATCCGCGCCCGCGGCGCGGGCTTCGAACACCTGGTACGGGGTCGCGATGAAGTCCTTGCGCAGCACGGGCACCGACACGCGAGACGTCACGGCTTCCAGATCGGCGAGGCTGCCGCCGAAGCGGCGTTCCTCGGTGAGGACGCTGACGGCTGACGCGCCGCCCCGCTCGTACAGGGCCGCCTGGTGAGCGGGGTCGGGGATGTCTGCCAGGGCGCCGCGCGACGGGCTGGCGCGCTTGACCTCGGCGATGATCTTCACCTGCTCGGCGGGCGCGAGCGCCGCCAGCGCATCCCGTGCGGCGGGACGTGCGAGAGCGGCCCGTTCCACGTCGGCGAGCGGGCGCGTCTGGGCGCGTCGTTCGGCGTCCTGCACAGCGCCGGCCGTCAGGTCGGCGAGGACCATCAGTGCGCCTTCGGCGTGTACTTCGGACCGTTGACGCCGTATCCCGCCTTCGCCATCGCCCAGCCGACGATCGCGCCGATGAGCACGACGGCCGCGGAGATCCAGACCAGCACCGGCTGCTCGAGGCAGAAGAACACGGTGCCGGCGGTGAAGCCGACGAGCATGATCACAACGGCCGTCCACGCGGCGGGCGAGTGTCCGTGTCCTGGATCGGCGATCGGGTTGGTCATGTTCTCCTCCGGGGAAGGTCGGCGTCCGGTTCAGTCTATCGGGGTCAGTTCGTGGGATCCGTGCCGTGCGACAGCTCGTCCCAGGAATCGACCGGGTCCAGCGGACCGCTGCTGTGCGCGTGCGCCGACCCGCCGGCGCGGTACCGCCGTCCCCCTGCCCTCCACCGACGGGCGGTGAGCAGCGCGAAAGCGGCCACGACCACGAGCAGCGCCCAGGCTACGAGGGCGACGGCGGGCCAGACCGTCGGCGCGATCCGGGCGATGGTCTCGTCGAGCGCGCCGGAGCCCGCCAGGCCGGTCGCGTCGGTCACCGCAGGCGCGACCGCGGATGCCGGAGGCGCGAACGCCAGCGGAGCGGTGAGCGCGATGAGCAGCAGGCCGGCGGCCAGGCCGAGTGCACCGAGGAGGTGTCGCAGTACGCGGCCTGAGATCGAGAGGGCTGCACCGAGGGCGAGCACCGCCAGCGACAGAGGGGCGAGCAGCGCGAGCGCGTCAGCGCCTGCCACCGACAGGGGCTCCGCACCGTCGGTGCGGTGCACGACAAGCCAGGTCTGCGTCGACGAGATGATCCCGAGGGCGCCGGCGATGAGGAACCCGAGCACCGCCGTCGCCCGGCCCCGTGCGGCGAGTCTCATCGCCGTGCATCCTCGTCGTCCTGCGCGGGAGCGCTGAGGGTCGTCAGGTTGCGCCCGTCGAAGCAGGTGCGGGTGCCGGTGTGGCATGCGGGTCCGTGCTGGTCGACGGTGAGCAGGATCGTGTCGCCGTCGCAGTCCACCTGCACGTCGTGCACCCGCTGCGTGTTCCCCGAGGTGTCGCCCTTACGCCAGTACTCCTGGCGCGAGCGCGACCAGTACACGGCTCGGCCGCCGGCGAGCGTGCGGCGCAGCGCCTCGGCATCCATCCAGGCGAGCATCAGCACCTCACGGGTGTCGTACTGCTGCACGATCACCGGTGCGAGACCGTCGTCGTTCCAGGCCACACGGGCGATGTCGTCCTCGATCGAGGTCATTCGACGCCTCCCGCCGGCGTGGAGGTGGCGGAGCGCACGACGACCCCGGCGCTTTGCAGGGCGTCCTTCACCTCGCCGATGGTGAGCTGTCCGCTGTGGAACACGCTGGCGGCGAGCACGGCATCCGCTCCCGCCTCGATGGCCGGGGCGAAGTCGGTGGCCGAGCCCGCTCCACCGGAGGCGATCACCGGAACGGCGGACACGCCGCGCATCAGGCTCACCAGCTCGAGATCGAAGCCGTCCTTCGTGCCGTCGGCGTCGATCGAGTTCACGAGCAATTCGCCGGCGCCGCGGTCGATGGCTTCACGCGCCCAGGCGAGAGCGTCCAGTGTGGTCTCGGTGCGGCCCCCGTGGGTGGTGACGACGAACCCGGACTCCGTCGCCGGTGAGCGCTTCACGTCGAGCGACAGCACAAGCACCTGGGCACCGAACCGGTCGGCGATCTCGTCGATGAGCGCCGGGCGCGCGATCGCCGCGGAGTTCACCCCGACCTTGTCGGCGCCGACCGAGAGCAGTCGAGCGACATCGGCGACGGCGCGGACTCCTCCGCCGA
>JAPSIX010000134.1 GCA_031178475.1 Microbacterium sp.
CAGCTGGGCGCCTGTCGCGGTGTTCGCCGTGGTCGCGCGGGCCAGACCGAAGTCGCCGATCTTGATGCGGCCGTCCTCGGCGAGCAGCACGTTCTCGGGCTTCACGTCACGGTGCACGATGCCCGCTCTGTGCGCGGCCGCAAGCCCCGAGAGGATCGCGTCCATGATCGTGATCGTCTGCGGCACCGTCAGCCGCTTCTGCTCGCGCAGCAGCTCGCGCAGGGTGATGCCCGGCAGGTACTCCATCACCAGGTAGGCGAGCTCGCCGTCCTGCCCCTGGTCGAAGACGTTCACGACGTGCGGGTCGGCCAGGCGCGCCGCGGCTCGTGCCTCCTGGATGAACCGACTCTGAAACGCCGAGTCGTCGCTGAGGTGCGCGTGCATCACCTTCAGGGCGATGCGCCGCTCGAGTCGCATGTCGGTGGCGACGTACACCGTGGCCATGCCGCCGCGGGCGATTCGCGCCCGCACGCGATAGCGACCGTCGACAAGCCGCCCGATGAGGGGATCGGCTTGCTGGTTGCTCGTCACAGGGAAAGTCTATGAAGAAGCGGCCGTGAGCCCCGGGAGCGGCTCGCCCCCGCCCGGTCTCGATCCGGTGACGGCGACCGCTGCTCTGCTGAGCGACGGCGGCTCATCCGAGCGTTGCGAGCCACTGCCGCGCCTGCTGCTCCCACTGACCGTACCGGTCGGGGAACGCCGAGATCTGCACGGCCTGCGCGGCGGCGGTGAACGGCTTGCTCTGCCAGCCGGGGATGTCGAGCAGGCCCCGACTCGCCGATCCATTGGGGTCGTGCGGGCCGCCGTAGAAGACGCGGATGCTGCGATCGGCGTTCAGGATCTGCGCCGCGGTTCCCCAGCCCTGACTGGGCCGCTGCTGGAACAGACCCAGCGAGTCGCGGTCGCCGTAGTCGAGGTTGCGCATCGACGATTCGACCATGGCGGTCGCCAGGGCGATGGCGATTCCGCGATCCGGTACGCCGAGTTCACGGCCGACACGGATGATGTGCGCCGCGTTGGCCCGCTGGCCGGCGTCGAGCGAGGCGAAGCGCTGGCCAGGCGTCGGGGGAGCGAGGCGCAGGCTCTGGCCGGGGTAGATGATGCTCCCGTTACCGAGGCCGTTCGCAGACAGGAGGGCAGAGACCGTGGTGCCGTACTTCCGCGCGATGGCGTACAGCGTGTCACCGGCGACGACGGTGTGAGTGCCCTTCGCGGAGGTGGCGGCGGGGGTGGAGGCGGCGGCGGGCTTCGCGGATGCCGGGATCGAGGCCGGCGCGGGCGTGCCGGAGACCACCAGCTTCTGGCCGGGGTAGATGATCGCGCGGGGGCCGAGCCGGTTCGCGGCGAGGATGTTCGCCACCGTCGTGCGGTACTTCTTCGCGATGGCGTAGACAGTGTCACCGCGGACGACCGTGTGCGTCGACGCTGCCGCCGGCCGAGCGGGCGCGGGGGAAGCGGATGCCGGTGCGGCCCCGTTCGGTGTGAGCCGCAGCGTCTGACCGGGGTGGATGACCGAGCGCCACGTCAGACCGTTCCAACTCAGTACGTCGCCCGTGCGCAGTCCGTGTCGCTTCGCGATCGCGTAGACGGTGTCGCCGGGCTTCACGACATGGGTCGCCGGCTTCGGGGCGGCCATCGGCACGGCGGCAGCGGATCGCACGGGCGTCGGCGCAGCCGACAGCGTCTGAGGCGTCGCGGCGGAGAAGGCGCCGCCGGCGCGGGTGGGCTCCTGTGCCTGCGAGGGCGCCGCGGTGAGGACCGCTGCGAGCGTTCCGATCACCGCCGCGGGAGCGGTCAAGGCGCGTGCGCGTGCTGCAGTCGTCCGAGTTCTCATATCAATCTCTCCCGCTTGAAGGCTCATGACACGCTGGCATGGTTTGTAAAGAGTTGTCAACAGGAGTGGTTCAAGTGACCTATGTGAAACAAGGTGACTGTTGGGACGGAGCCGTCCCACACCACTGCGTCAGGTGAGATAGTGGACACGTGCCTGAGAACGTCGCTGAGAACACCGCCTGGCTGACCATCCCCGAGCTCGTCGATGCCCTGGGGGAGTCTCCGGGCCGGATTCGTCGCCTGATCGACGAGCATCACCTGATCGGGTCCCGGCGCAACGGTGCCTTCGCGGTGCCCAGCGTGTTCGTCGTCGACGGACGCCCGCTGTCGTCGCTGCGCGGCACCGTGATCGCACTGAAGGATGCCGGTTTCACCGACGACGAGGCGATCGACTGGCTGCTGTCCGAGGAGGACACGCTCGGACGCACCCCGATCGCGGCGCTGCTCGACGGACACAAGAGCGAGGTGCGGCGCATCGCGCGCACGCTCGCCTGAACCGAGGCGTCAGGCCGCGCGCGTCACGGCGGCCAGAGCAAGCGAGCGCAGATCCTCCACGGCGGCCGGATCGAGCCCGGGTGAGCGCAGCGCGGCCTCCGCCTGCCTGGTGTAGTCGGTGATCATGCCCTCGATCCGCTCAAGTGCGCTGGTCCGCCGGATGAGGGCTTGCAGCGACTCGACCTCGGCGGGGGAGAGCTCCGGATCTCCGAGTCGCGAGTCCAGTCGGTCGCGGTCGGCATCCGGCAGCTGCTCTCGGACCAGCGCGATGAGTGCCGTGCGCTTGCCCTCGCGCAGATCGTCGCCCGCCGGCTTGCCGGTGACGGCCGGGTCGCCGAACACCCCCAGCACGTCGTCACGCATCTGGAACGCCATCCCGACCGGGTGGCCGAAGTCGCGCAGGGCGGTCAGCTGTCCGGCATCCGCCCCGGCGAGCAGTGCACCGAGCGCCAGCGGCTCCTCCACGCTGTACCGCGCCGACTTCAGTGACGCCACCCGAAGGGCGCGCTCGAGCAGCTGCGAGGGCGGGCTCACGCTCCACGCAGATTCCTCGGTGATGTCGAGCATCTGACCCACCGTCACGTCGCGGCGCATGCGCGCGTATTCGGCACGGACGGCTGTCGCCTGCGGATGCGCGACCAGTGCCTCCTCGAGGAGATCGTCGCTCCATGCGATGAGCAGGTCGCCGAGCAGCACGGCGGACGAGCGCCCGAACGCCTCGGCGTCGCCCGTCCAGCCCGCTGCCCGATGTCGCTGCTCGAGCGCGCGGTGCGCAGCCGCACGCCCCCGCCGGGTGTCGGAGTTGTCGATCAGATCGTCATGCACGAGGGCGGCGGACTGGAAGATCTCCAGCGCCGCGCACAGCGACCACAGCGCGTCAGGCTCGGTGGCATCCGTGTTGCCGTCGCGCGCCACCGCCGCCCAGCCGGCGTGGCAGAACCGGGCGCGCAGGCGCTTGCCGCCGCGCAGAGTCTGCTCCGCGGCATCCAGGAACAGCGCCGCGTCGGCGCCGAACCGGGCGCTGTCAACGCGGGTCCGGCGGAGGAAGTCGTCCAGACGGGAAGCGACCGCGTCGGCGACCAGGGAGGAGGGCACGATTCCCAGCCTAGATGCAGATATCCGAGCCCCGGCGGCTAGCCGACGCGCTTGCGCGCGGGTAGACTGGAGAGACCGAGACAAGGGGGAGGGACGGAATGCCTCTTTCCGAACAGGAGCAGCGTCTGCTCGACGAGATGGAACGCCATCTCCTTCAGAACGATGCCGATGTCGTGACGGCACCGTCAGGGGACCGCGCGCTGAGTTACCGCAATCTGGTGTACGGCGCCCTGCTCTTCCTGGCCGGCATCGGCGGTCTCATCGCCGCCGTCGCAGCCCGTTATGAACTCGGCGCAGCCGGCAGTATCGCCCTCGGCGTCGCCGCCTTCCTCGCCATGCTCGGCGGGGCCATTCTCGCCTTCACCCCTGTGCGACGCGCGTCCGCTCCGGCGGAGCCGACGCGTCGCGCCACGAAGCACAAAGATGCGTCCTTCATGGACCGCATGAATGAGCGGTGGGATCGGCGACACGAAGAGCGCTGACGCCGGCGGTCCGGACCGCGCACCGTAAGAGAGCCTGGATGCTGTGCATCCGGGCTCTTCGTCTGTCTGGCACCGCGTGGTCGACGCGCGCGAGGTGAAATCTCCTCCACGTTCCTCCACCCGCCCTCCACCCCTGTGATTCCGCGGAATCACGGGGGTTCTGTCGTTCCGTGGTGTGCGTGCCGCCGGACACCGGGAGATTGACCGTAGGAAAGTGGAGGGAAGTGGAGTAAAGTGGTGCGCACCTCGAGACGTGGGGCCGGAACACACATGAGGGGGTGATGGCCGATGCTGCTGGGTACTCACACGCCGAAGCTCGACGACAAGGGCCGTGTGATCCTCCCGGCGAAATTCCGCGAAGACCTGGCCGGCGGCATCGTCGTCACTCGAGGGCAGGAACGGTGCCTGTACGTGTTCAGCACGGCCGAGTTCGAGTCCCTGCATGAGCGCATCCGGCAGGCGCCCCTGAGCAACAAGCAGGCCAGGGACTTTCTGCGCATGTTCCTCTCCGGAGCGAGCGCGGAGATGCCCGACAGCCAGAACCGCATCACCATCCCGGTGCACCTTCGTCAGTACGCCGGACTGGAGAAGGAGCTGGTCGTCACCGGCGTCGGCGCCCACGCCGAGATCTGGGACGCGTCCGCATGGAACGCATACCTGGAGAGCAACGAAGAGACCTACGCAGATCTGGAACAGGAGGTGATTCCCGGATTGTTCTGACCACGGCTGTGATGCCTCGCCGCTCTGCCCCGACACACTTCCCCGGTGCCGGGTCGAGCGGAGAGGAATCAGAGCCGGCGGTCACGGGAAAGAGATCATGGACCTCCGCGACATCCACACCCCCGTCCTGCTCGAGCGCTGCGTCGAGCTGCTCGGCCCCGCGCTGCAGCGCGACGGCGCCGTGCTCGTCGACGCCACCCTCGGCATGGGCGGGCACTCCGAGGCGTTCCTGGAGCGCTTTCCCGGCATCCGCCTCATCGGGCTGGACCGCGACACCGACGCACTGCGGATCGCGGGAGAGCGGCTCGCCCGCTTCGGCGACCGCGTGAAGCTCGTGCACGCCGTCTACGACGAGATCGGTCTGCACGCGCAGGGCGCATCGGCTGCGCTGTTCGATCTGGGTGTCTCCTCACTTCAGCTCGACGAAGCCGAACGCGGTTTCGCCTACTCGAAAGACGCCCCGCTGGACATGCGGATGGATCAGACTCGCGGCATCACCGCCGCGCAGATCCTCGCCGAGTACAGCGAAGGACAGTTGCGCCGCATCTTCGAGCGCTACGGCGAGGAGAAGCTCGCGGCGCGCTACGCCCG
>JAPSIX010000135.1 GCA_031178475.1 Microbacterium sp.
CCGGCGCGTTCCGCAAGCCGCGTGAGCTGAACTGGGTGATCGGCTTCGTGCTGTTCATCCTCGCCATGGCCGAGGGCTTCACCGGTTACTCGCTCCCCGACGACCTGCTCTCGGGCAACGGTCTGCGGATCATCGACGGCATGATCAAGGGTCTGCCCCTGATCGGCACCTGGACGTCGTTCCTGCTGTTCGGTGGCGAGTTCCCCGGCACCGACATCGTCGGGCGCCTGTACACGCTCCACATCCTGCTGCTGCCTCTGCTGGTGATCGCGTTCGTGGCGCTTCACCTCATGCTGATGATCATCAACAAGCACACCCAGTTCGCCGGCCCCGGTCGCACGAACGACAACGTCGTCGGCTACCCGATGATGCCGGTGTACATGTCGAAGATGGGCGGCTTCCTGTTCATCGTGTTCGGCACGATCGTCCTGATCGCGTCGCTCTTCCAGATCAACCCGGTCTGGAACTACGGTCCGTATGACCCGTCCCCCGTCTCGGCGGGTACGCAGCCGGACTGGTACATCGGCTTCGCCGACGGAGCGCTGCGACTGGCGCCCTCGAACTACGACATCGTCTTCCTCGACCGCACCTGGTCATTCGGCATCCTGATCCCGGTGGCAGTGCTGGGTCTGTTCATCGTCGCCGTCGCGATCTACCCCTTCCTCGAGGCGTGGATCACCGGCGACAAGCGCGAGCACCACATCGCGGTGCGCCCTCGCAACGCTCCGACTCGCACCGCGATCGGCGCAGCCGGCGTCACCTTCTACGCCGTGCTCTGGGCTGCCGCTTCTTCCGACCTCATCGCGACGCACTTCATGCTGACGATGGAAGGCGTGATCCTCGCTCTGCAGATCCTGCTGTTCCTGGGCCCGATCCTGGCGTACTTCATCACCAAGCGCATCTGCATCGCGCTGCAGAAGAAGGATCGCGAGATCGTGCTGCACGGGTACGAGTCCGGACGCATCGTGCGTCTGCCCGGTGGCGAGTTCATCGAGGTGCACCAGCCGGTCGACGTGTACGACCGCTGGAAGCTCATCGATTACGAGACCTATGAGCCGCTGGTCGTGCGCCCGAACGCGAAGGGCCGCATCCCGTGGCACGAGAACCTGCGTTCGGCGATCTCGCGCTGGTTCTTCGAAGACCGCCTGCAGCCGCTGACCCAGGCGGAGATCCTCGCGGCCGACGCGCACCAGCACCACGCGCTGGCCCACACCGAGGAGGCCGCCGCCGAGGAGATCGCTGAGGCTCACGAACGCGCCGGCGTCTCCGAGGACGAGATCGCCCCCACCGATCACCATGTCTCTGAGACCGGGAACATCCCGACCTCGGTGATCGCGAAGGAGCCGGTCAAGCGTCCGCGCAAGAAGAAGTCGGAGGACGGCGAGTAAGACCGCCGCTCCCCCGCATGAAGGCCTCGTCCATCACGGACGAGGCCTTCATGCTTGCTGGGCCCTCTCGTCGCCCCACCGCGCCATAGCCGATGACACAGACCGCGTCACCGTTCGCGGCGCGGCGTACGCTGTGTGCATGATCGACCGTCACGATTATTTCGCCGCCAAGCTCGCCTACGAGACGGATGCCAGCGATGTCCACACCGCTCAGAAGGCCGGCACTCCCCCAGTGATCGTGGACGTGCGCTCCGACGAGGCGTGGGCACAGGGACGCGTTCCCGGCGCCGTACACATGCACTACAGCGAGATCGCCACCCGCGCGGCGCGGGAGATCCCTCAGGGGTCGGAGGTCGTCGTGTACTGCTGGAGCCCGGGATGCAACGCCGGGGCCAAGGGTGCCCTCGAGTTCGCCGAACTCGGCTACGCAGTGCGCGAGATGATCGGCGGCTTCGAGTACTGGGTACGCGAGGGCTATCCGGTCGAGGATGCCGACGGTGTGCACCGCCGACCGATCGACCCCCTCACCGGAGTGCCGCGCGTGCGCACGCGCGTCTGAAGACGCAACTGAGGCCCTCCGGAACATCTCCGGAGGGCCTCAGCAGGTGTGGTTCAGCGGGCGAAGTGACCGCGGTAGTACTCGTACACCCAGCCGACGATCGCGACGACGAAGATCGCCAGCCCGATCGGCAGCAGGAAGTGGCCGACGGCCAAGCCGATCAGGAAGATCGCTGCGGACGCGCCGAGGACGATCGGCCACCACGACCACGGACTGAACTCACCCAGCTCGGGGTCGCCGTCGTCGATGTCGGCCGTCAGCACGTCCTCAGGCAGCTCGCCGCCCTGAGCGCGGTGGGTCTTGTGCAGGTAGAACGCGATCATCGCGCTCATGAACGCGCCGAACAGCAGGCCGATGGATCCCACCCATTCGATGGCGGTGGTCACCGGGCGCTCGGGGTACTCGACGATGCCCCACACCGTGTAGCCGACGGCGACGATCGCGAAGAAGGCGCAGAGCACCCACCACAGGATGACGTTGTCGCGCATGGGTCAGTTTCCCTTTCGGTGTGCGGGCGCACCCACCGGCTCGGGCACCAGGTGCTCTGCGGCCTCGGGGTGGTTCAGGTCGAACGCCGGCCGCTCGCTGCGGATGCGCGGGATCGAGGTGAAGTTGTGACGCGGCGGCGGGCAGGAGGTCGCCCACTCGAGCGATGCACCGTAGCCCCACGGGTCGTTCACGGTCACCTTCGGCGCCTTGCGGGCGGTGATCCACACGTTCAGGAAGAACGGCAGCATCGACGCACCGAGAATCACTGCACCGACAGTCGACACCTGGTTCTGCCACGTCCAGCCGTCTGCGGCGGAGTAGTCGGCGTAGCGGCGCACCATGCCGTCGACGCCCAGCCAGTGCTGGATGAGGAACGTCATGTGGAAGCCGATGAACAGCATCCAGAAGTGCACGTAGCCGAGGCTCTCGTTCAGCATCCGCCCGGTCCACTTCGGCCACCAGAAGTAGAAGCCGGAGAACATGGCGAACACGACCGTGCCGAACACGACGTAGTGGAAGTGCGCGACGACGAAGTACGAGTCGCTGAGATGGAAGTCCAGGGGCGGGGCCGCCAGGATCACACCGGTCAGCCCACCGAAGACGAACGACACCAGGAAGCCCAGCGCGAAGACCATCGGCGTCTCGAAGGTCACCGAGCCTCGCCACATCGTGCCGATCCAGTTGAAGATCTTCACGCCCGTCGGGACGGCGATGAGCATCGTCATCAGCGCGAAGAACGGCAGCAGCACCGAACCCGTGACGTACATGTGGTGTGCCCACACGGCGACCGACAGAGCGGCGATGGCGATCGTCGCGTAGACCAGCGTCTTGTATCCGAAGATCGGCTTGCGGCTGAAGACGGGGAATACCTCCGAGACGATGCCGAAGAACGGCAGCGCGATGATGTACACCTCGGGGTGACCGAAGAACCAGAACAGGTGCTGCCAGAGCAGGACACCGCCATTGGCCGGGTCGTAGATGTGCGAGCCGAGCACGCGGTCGGAGGCGGCGGCGAAGATCGCTGCGGCCAGCACCGGGAACGCCATCAGGATCAGCAGGCTGGTGATCAGCGTGTTCCAGGAGAAGATCGGCATGCGCCACATCGTCATGCCCGGGGCGCGCATCGTGATGATCGTCGTGATGAAGTTCACCGCGCCGAGGATGGTGCCGAAGCCGGACAGGCCGAGGCCCAGCATCCAGAGGTTTCCGCCCGCACCCGGAGAGAACGTGGCGTTCGCCAGCGGCTGGTAGGCGAACCATCCGAACGAGGCGGCGCCCTGCGGGGTGAGGAAGCCGGCGACGGCGATGGTCGAGCCGAACAGGAAGAGCCAGAACGCGAACGCGTTCAGTCGAGGGAACGCGACGTCGGGCGCGCCGATCTGCAGCGGCAGGACCGCGTTCGCGAAGCCCGCGAACAGCGGAGTCGCGAACATCAGCAGCATGATCGTGCCGTGCATGGTGAACAGCTGGTTGTACTGCTCCTTCGTCGGCACGATCTGCATGCCGGGAGCGAACAGCTCGGCGCGGATGACGAGGGCCATCACGCCACCCAGGAGGAAGAACATCACCGAGGCGATCAGGTACATGTACCCGATGGTCTTGTGGTCAGTGGAGGTGATCCACTTGACGACGATGTTGCCCTTCTGCTCGACGCGGGTCGAGCTGAGCAGGGCCGCCTGGCGCGGCGGGACGGTGGTGGGACGGGAGCCCGGGACGGTGCGCGGTGCCTCAGTGGTGGACATGGTCTACTCCTCGTCTCCCTCGAAGTTCTCCGACCCGTCCTGGCCGGAGCCGGTGCCAGGGAAGTTGCTGAGTCGGTCGTAGGCGTCGGTGATGTCGCCCGTGTTGCCCTGGTCGCGCAGCGACTCGAGGTAGCCCTCGTACTCGTCCTGCTCGACGACCTGCACGTTGAACAGCATCATCGAGTGGTACTCGCCGCAGAGCTCGGCGCACTTGCCTTCGTACTCGCCGACACGCGTCGGGGTGAAGGACCAGGTGTTGTCCTTCCCGATGAACATGTCCTTCTTGTAGAGGAAGTCGATGATCCAGAACGAGTGGATCACGTCGCGCGACTGCAGGTGGATGGTGACCTTCTGGTCGACCGGAAGGACGAGCGTGGGCAGCTCGCTCTTGTCGATGTTGCCCTCTGCGTCCGGCTGTGCCTGAACGCCCATGGTCCACACGGCTTCGTCGTCTTCGTCCTGGCCGCCGTACTGGAAGTCCCATGCCCACTGCTTGGCGATCGCGGTGATCTCGACGTCGGGGTCGTCCCACTGCTTCTCGATGGCGCTCTGGTCACGGGCGGTGAAGAAGAACATGCCGAGCACGAGGATCAGCGGGATCACCGTGTACAGGATCTCGATCGGCATGTTGTACCGCAGCTGCACGGGCAGTCCGGTCTGGCCCTTGCGGCGTCGATACATGATGGTCGCCCAGCCCATGAGGCCCCAGGTCACGAGGCCGACGACGAGCAGCACGACCCAGGAAGTGACCCACAGGCCTGCGATCCGCTCGGTCTGGTCCGTGGTGGCGGCACCATCCTCGACAAAGCCCGGGAGGAAGCCGTGGAGTTCGGTGGGAGTACATCCCGCCAGGGCCACAGCTGCCGCTACTCCCAAGGGGAGAGCAGCCCAACGAAGGCGGCGATTCGAGGGCACGATGCACCTTTCAGATCACGGACAGGAGCAGCCTCAAGTCTAGGGCAACCTCACACCTGATTCATGCCAAGCACGCAGGTGCGGCGGTGTCAGTGGAAGCTGTCTCCGCACGCGCA
>JAPSIX010000136.1 GCA_031178475.1 Microbacterium sp.
CAGGGCGGCGGGGGACTGTCTCCCCCGCGGCATCCATCGCGGAGCGGGCGCGGGCCCTTCGACAAGCTCAGGGACCCAGTCAAGTCAGTGGCCCAGGGTCAGTTGTGGACCCAGACCTCGGTGCCCTTGGTCGCCCACTCGTACACGAACTTCGCCGCGTCGACCGGCATGTTCACGCAGCCGTGGCTCATGCGCGTGCCGAAGTTGTTGTGCCAGTACGCACCGTGCAGCGCCTCGTCGGCGTTGTAGTACGACACGTAGGGCACGTTCGGCGTGTAGTAGAAGGGCGGCTTGGTGATGTCTTCGCGGCCCATGTTCTGCGAGCGCAGCTGGGCGTAGATCTTGAATCGGCCCAGGTCGGTGTCGGAACCGAACTTGCCCGACGAGATCGCCCAGGACTTCACGAGCTTCTCGTTCTCGTACAGGTAGGTGCGCTGCTCGCTGAGGTCGACCTCGACGCGGCGGAACAGGGCGGTCGTCTCGAACGGGGTCGAGGTGACCGCGAGCGGGAACACCGCCTCGCCATCGCGAAGCTGCGCGGCGAAGTCGGCGGCGATGTCGGACGTGTCGCCCAGAACGCGACCGTCCTTGCCCTCGGAGAGTGACTTCAGCACAGTGCCCGCGGAGTCGACGATGGTGGTCGCGTTCACCACTTCACGGTTGACGAGTTCGGGGAGGGTGTCGACGACCGCCTGGATCGCAGCCTGGTCGGCCGAGACCTGCAGTGCGCCGTCGACGGATTCGATCGAAAGCCAGCTCGCGGCGACCTCAGGCGCGATCGGCACGGTGCGCTCGTCGCCGACGTAGAAACCGATGGTGGCCAGCATGCTGTTGAGCTGCTCGGCGGTGGCGGTCGCCTCTTCGGTCGTGATGGCCGCCTCGACGGGGGTGGGATCGGCCGGGAACGAGAACGAGGTCTCGCCCTTCTCGACGGCAGCGGTCAGCGCCGCGGTGAGCTCGTCGATCGAGATGCCGGTGCCCTGCTGCGCGGGGGTGGTGGTGTATGTGCCGCTGGCGGCATCGAACGCGACCGTGGCATCGACCGGCTCGGTGTAGCTACCAGGAACGGCGGACTGCAGCACGCGGGTCGCCGCCTCGGGGTCGAGGGCGACGGGCGCGCTGATCGGGTCGCCCATCCACGCTCCGATGTTCCACATCGGGCGATCGGCGAAGGCCTTCTCGGCGAGCTCTGTCGCCTCCACGCTCGCGCCGAGGTCGGCTCCGCTGACCACAGCGCCGTCGCCGGCTCCGGTCAGCTCGATCTCGGTTGCGGCGAGGCGGCTGCTGACCGCTTCGGATGCCATACCGGGAGTCATCCAGCCGACGTGCACGCCGGCGACCGTGGTGCCGGGCGCGATGAGCACGAGCGAAGCGGCCACCGCGGCGGCGAGGAGGGCTGCTGTGCCCGCGCCGATCCAGAGCCCGAGGTGCCGCTTCTTGGGCGCCGGCTCCATCGGAGCCCACTGGACCGGCTGGTCGCCATCACGAGGTGGGGAGGGGTCGGCGCCGCCAGCCACAGGCAGAGCGCGCGTGGCGTCCGCGTCAGTGTTCGGTCCGGAAATCAGATCGGTCACGGACTCACCCCCCAATGATCAACGTGACGGTATTGATTCATGGTACGGGATGGGATACCGATAGTGGCCGGTTCCGGGCGTCTGCACAGCCGCAATGCCGTAACGGTTCGATAACCCTGCCGTCGGTGGGTGTGCCCCTGCGGATGCTGACAGAATCGAGGGAAGTCCCCCCGCAGAAGGAGTCGCCGCTCATGGCTGAAGTTGTCATCGTCGAGAACAAGACCGCCGCGGGGGCCCTCGTGGCCGACGAGATCGTGCGGTTGATCGACTCGAAGGCCGACGCTGTGCTGGGCCTCGCCACCGGATCGACGCCGACCTCGGTCTACCAGGCGCTTCGGGAGGGGCTCGCCGGACGCGACGTGTCCAAGGTGCGCGGGTTCGCGCTGGACGAGTACGTCGGGCTCGACCCGGCACACCCGGAGAGCTACCGCTCTGTCATCACACGAGAGGTGGTCGACCCGCTCGGCCTCGACCCGCAGCGCATCCGGGTTCCGAATGGCGCCGCCGAGACCATCGAGCACGCTGGCGACGACTACGAGCAGGAGATCATCGACGCGGGTGGGGTCGACCTGCAGATCCTCGGAATCGGCACGACCGGTCACATCGGCTTCAACGAGCCGGGTTCGTCGTTCGCGTCCACCACCCGCGTGAAGACGCTGACCGAACAGACCAGGGTCGACAACGCACGGTTCTTCACGTCTCTCGACGAGGTGCCGCGCCACTGCATCACCCAGGGGCTGGGCACCATCCTCCGCGCACGCCACCTCGTGCTCCTGGCGTTCGGCGAGGGCAAGGCGCCGGCGGTGGCGGGTGCGGTCGAGGGTCCGGTGACGTCGATGCTTCCGGCATCCGCCATTCAGCTGCACCCGCACGTGACGGTCGTTGTCGACGAGGCAGCCGCCTCGCAGCTGAAGCTGGCCGACTACTACCGGTACACGTTCGCGAACAAGCCGGCTTGGCAGGGGATCTGACCCGGCGACTGCGTCAGGACCAGGCGATCGCGAGCAGGTGCTCCTCGCTGAGGGGCGCCAGCGGCACGGCGTCCCAGTCGCCCGGCGACAACCAGCGCAACTCCGCCAGCTCCGCACGAGCCGTCACGTCGCCCGGCTCGGCGCGAAGCGCGAAGGCGGTGGCGACGACGCGATGATCCGGTTCGTTCGCGGCGTCGGACACGAAGGTGCCGAGCGGGCGCAGGTCGTCCTCCGAGACCCGCAGGGCGAGTTCCTCGTGCAGCTCGCGGACGAGGGTCTGCGCCGCGGTCTCACCGGGCTCGGGCTTGCCGCCCGGTTGCATGAAGCGGGTGGTGCCGTGCTTGCGGACGACCAGGGCGCGCCCCGCCGTGTCGACGACGACGGCGGCGCTGACGTGGATGTCAGGCACCGGCGAACACCTTTCCGGGGTTGAGGATGCCCTGGGGGTCGAACACCTCGACGATCCGGCGCTGCAGCTCCCACTGATCCTCGCCGAGCTCCTCCGCCAGCCATCGGCTCTTCAGCACTCCGATGCCGTGCTCGCCGGTCAGCGTGCCGCCGAGGCGCACCGCCGCGCGGAACAGCTCGTCGGCCGCCGCCCACACCTTCTCGGGCACCTCCTCGCCCTCGAAGATGAAATTGGGGTGCAGGTTGCCGTCGCCGGCATGCGCGACGGTGGGGATGCTGAGATCGTACGTTCGCTCGATGCGGGCGATCTCGTCGAACATGGCAGCCATGGCGCTGCGCGGTACGGCGACGTCCTCGATCAGAGTGGTGCCGAGCGCTGCCATGGCGGTGTGCATCGAACGCCGCAGGTGCAGCAGTCGGTCGCCCTCGGCCGGGTCCTCGCTGAGCACCACGGCGCCACCGGCGTTGCGGAGCACGTCGGCGATGCGCTCGGCCTCGTCGCGGGCGGCCGGGCCGTCGGTCTGGATGGTCAGCTGAGCAGTGCCCGATGCCGGTGCGGGAAGACCCAGCAGGGCGTGCACCGCTGCAAGGCAGGCGGCGTCCATGAGCTCCATGATCGCGGGCTGCACGCCCGACGCGGTGACCGCGGACGATGCCGCTGCCGCATCTCGAACGGTGGGGAAATCGGCCGCGATCGTGCACGGCACACCCTCGAGCGCGGGGCGCAGCTTCAGCGTCGCACCGACGACCACGCCGAGCCGACCCTCGGATCCGATGACCAGCGAGGTGAGGTCGAGACCGGTGACTCCCTTGACCGTGCGGTGTCCCAGCCGCATCAGCCGCCCGTCGGCGAGCACGATGTCGACGCCGAGCACCGCATCGCGGACGACGCCGTACTTCGCGCAGAGCAGGCCGCCTGCCCCGGTGGCGATATTGCCTCCGACGGTTGAGATCGCTCGGCTGGCGGGGTCGGGCGCCCACCAGACGCCATACTCGGCGAGCTGCGCGTTCAGATCGGCGTTGAGGATGCCGGGTTCGACCACCGCCATGAGGTCCTCGGGACGCACCTCGAGGATGCGGGTCATCCGGGCGGTCGACAGGACGATCTCGCCGGGCCCGGCGTTCGCCGCTCCGGCCAGGCCGGTGCCTGCGCCGCGCACGACGACCGGCGTGCCTGTGCTGCTCGCGATCCGCATCGTCGCCTGCACATCGGGCACCGTCGTCGCATGCACGACGGCGAGAGGCCGGCCGGCGGAGCGGTGCCCGCTGCGGTCGGCCCTGGCCTGCTCGAGCATCTCGGCCGACGTGTCGACGAGATCGCCGAGTTCCTGCTGCAGCAGGTCGACGATGTTCATGCGAGCGCCCGGCGACCGGACACCACTCCGGTCGCGATCGCGACCACGGCGAAGGCGATGCCCGCCCACGCGAGTCCCATCGACCACCAGGCGATCGTGACGCCGAGATAGATCAGCAGTTCGACGGCCGCGCGCAGGAACGGGTGCAGCTGCAGCATCGGTCGGGGCGAGAGGAACAGCGCCCAGACCAGCAGTACGACCAGCGGCACTCCGATGCCGACGATGATGCTCCACGGCAGCGGCCAGGTCGCGAATCCCCAGATCGCCAGCGAGACGAGCGCGGCGACCAGCACGAACGCGCGGACGATGTCGAGCGGGTCGAGGGAGGGACGGTTCACGCCCGGTTCGGTGACGGCATCCTGGGGCATGCTCTCAGTCTATTCGGGCGGAGAAGGGCTCTTCGGTGTCCGAAGCCCCTCGTACGCTGGGGCACCCAGAGAGGGCGAGGGTTCCCAGAAACCTCTTGCACTTATTCGTAGTTATGTTCTATACTGAGGGTATGGCGATGGAGCACCCGGGGGATGTCGAGCGGCGTGAGGTGCTGCTGGACGAGTGGGTGCGCACGCGTCGTGAGATCGCTCGGTTGGAGGCTCGGGCTGCGGGTTTGGCGGCGGAGCGGATGCGCCTGCTGGACGAGGATGTCGCCGAGGAGCCGTTGCATCGGGATGCGATCTACCGGTCGATGGTCGCGGAGTACTCCGCCGCAGGCCGTGTCGCGAAGGGGTCGATCGAGCACTGGTTCCATGAGGCGGTGATCATCGTGGAGGAGTTGCCGGCGGTGCGGGAGGCGTTCGAGGACGGCCGGATCTCGGCCGCGCACGCCCG
>JAPSIX010000137.1 GCA_031178475.1 Microbacterium sp.
GGCACCGGCATCGACGTGTACTCGATGCGCCAGCCGCTCGGTGTGGTCGCCGGCATCACCCCGTTCAACTTCCCCGCGATGATCCCGCTCTGGAAGGCGGGGCCGGCGCTCGCGGCGGGCAACGCCTTCATCCTCAAGCCGTCCGAACGAGACCCCTCGGTGCCGGTTCGCCTCGCCGAGCTCTTCCTCGAAGCGGGGATGCCGCCGGGCGTGTTCAACGTCGTGCACGGCGACAAAGAGGCAGTGGACACGCTCCTCACCGACCCGCGCGTCCGGGCGGTCGGTTTCGTCGGGTCGACGCCCATCGCCGAGTACATCTACGCCACCGCCGCCGCGCACGGCAAACGGGCGCAATGCTTCGGTGGCGCGAAGAACCACCTGATCGTCATGCCGGACGCGGATCTCGACCAGGTCGTGGATGCTCTGATCGGATCGGGGTACGGCTCGGCCGGTGAGCGGTGCATGGCCATCTCGGTGGCCGTGCCGGTCGGCAAGGAAACCGCCGATGCTCTCGCCGAACGCCTCGCCGCCCGCGTGCGGGAGCTGAAGGTCGGCCCTTCGCTCGCTGCTGACGTCGACTACGGGCCGCTCATCACCCGCGCCGCTGTCGACAGGGTCACCGGCTACATCCAGCAGGGCATCGACGAGGGCGCCACGCTGCTCGCTGACGGCCGCGGACTCACCGTCGAGGGTCACGAGGACGGCTTCTACCTCGGCCCCACTCTCTTCGACCACGTCACCACCGATATGGCGATCTATCGCGAGGAGATCTTCGGACCCGTGCTCGTCATCGCCCGCGCCGGCGACTACGAGGAAGCGCTCGCGATGGCATCCGATCACGAGTACGGCAACGGCGTCGCGATCTTCACCCGAGACGGCGACGCCGCCCGCGACTTCGCCGCCCGCGTGAACGTCGGCATGGTCGGCGTGAACGTGCCCATCCCCGTGCCGATCGCCTACTACACGTTCGGCGGCTGGAAGAACAGTGGATTCGGCGACCTCAATCAGCACGGCGCCGACGCCTTCCGCTTCTACACGAAGACCAAGACGGTCACCAGCCGCTGGCCCGCCGCAGACCTCCGCGAGGGTGCCAGCTTCGTGATCCCGACCCTGCACTGACCCGCTCCTTTCACACGCTCAGGGACCACGCCATGACGATCACCACCACCCCCGCGACCACCACCGCTGAAGAGCGCGAGGCGATCCTCGCCGCCGTCCGCGACTTCGCCGAGACGGAACTCGCCCCGCATGCGCTGGAATGGGACGAACATCACACCTTCCCTCGCCAGGCGCTCGGCCGCGCCGGCGAACTCGGCCTGGGCGGCGTGTACGTCCGCGAGGAGTCGGGCGGCAGCGGGCTGTCGCGCACCGATACCGTCGCCATCTTCGAGGAGCTCGCCAAGGCCGACCCGGCCGTCGCGGCCTACATCTCCATCCACAACATGGTCGTCTGGATGATCGACACGTACGGCGACGACGCACAGCGCGGCCGCTGGCTGCCCGACCTCACAGCGATGGCCGAGTTCGGCGGCTACTGCCTCACGGAGCCCGGCGTCGGATCGGATGCCGCGGCGCTCTCCACCAGTGCCGTCCGTGATGGCGACGACTATCTGCTCACCGGCGTGAAGCAGTTCATCTCCGGTGCCGGTGAGGCGGCGGTCTACGTCGTCATGGCGCGCACCGGCGAGCCCTCTTCTGGAGCGAAGGGCATCTCGGCGTTCCTGGTCGCCGCGGACGCCGAGGGGCTGAGCTTCGGCGTCGCCGAGAAGAAGATGGGCTGGCACGCTCAGCCCACCCGCCAGGTCATCCTCGACGGGGTGCGCGTGCCGGCATCCGCCATGCTCGGCGACGAGGGACGCGGGTTCGCGATCGCCATGTCGGCGCTCAACGGCGGGCGACTCAACATCGCCGCCTGTTCGCTGGGCGGCGCGCAGTGGGCGCTCGACCGTGCCGTGCAGTACGTGCACGAGCGTGTGGCGTTCGGCGAGCCGCTCGCCGAGAAGCAGTCGATCATGTTCGCGATCGCCGACATGCGCACCGAGTTGCAGGCGGCGCGGCTGATGGTGCGTGACGGAGCGGCGGCCGTCGACGAGGGGGCGCCGGATGCCACCATGCGGTGCGCGATGGCGAAGCGGTTCGCGACCGACGCCGGCTTCGACGTCGCCAACCGGGCCCTTCAGCTGCACGGCGGGTACGGGTACCTTCAGGATTACGGGATCGAGAAGGTCGTGCGCGATCTGCGCGTGCATCAGATTCTGGAAGGGACGAATGAGATCATGCGGCTCATCGTCGGGCGAGAGATGCTGCGCCCCGCGGGTTCGGCATCCATGCGGAGCGGATCATGACCCGCGTCGCGTTCCTCGGTCTCGGCCACATGGGCCTGCCGATGGCGAAGAACCTCGTCAAAGCCGGGCACGACGTGCACGGTTACGACGTGGTGCCGGCCGCTGACGAGGCGGCGCGCGCCGCCGGCATCCCCGTCGCAGAGAGCGGAGCGGATGCCGTCGCCGGCGCGGATGTCGTCATCACGATGTTCCCGGCCGGCAAGCACGTCATCGAGGCGTATCGCGACGGGCTGCTGGACGCCGCGAAGCCGGGCACCCTCTTCATCGAATCGTCCACCATCGCGGTCGACGAGGCGCGCACCGCGCACGAGCTGGCCCTCGCGGCCGGTCACCGCAACATCGATGCACCCGTGTCGGGCGGCGTCGTGGGCGCCGAGAACGGCACGCTCGCATTCATGGTCGGCGGATCCGACGAGGACTTCGCCGAGGCGCTGCCGCTGCTCGAGGCGATGGGCAAGCGCATCGTGCACTGCGGCGGACCGGGGCTCGGGCAGGCCGCCAAGGTGTGCAACAACATGATCCTCGGCGTCTCCCAGATCGCCGTTGCCGAGGCCTTCGTACTCGGCGAGCGGCTCGGCCTCGAACACCAGGCGCTGTACGACGTGGTCTCGCAGGCGTCGGGGCAGTGCTGGGCGCTCACCACGAACTGCCCGGTGCCGGGGCCCGTGCCCACCAGTCCCGCCAATCGCGACTACCAGCCCGGCTTCGCCGGCGCGCTGATGGCGAAGGACTTGGGGCTCGCCCTGCAGGCGATCGAGCAGACCGCGACGGATGCCAGGATGGGCAGGCTCGCCCAGGAGCTGTACGCCGCGTACGCGGCCGGTGCCGGCGCCGCCCGCGACTTCTCCGGCATCATCGCCGACATCCGCGACGGCCGGGTCTGACCCCGGGGTCGGTCCCTGAGCCATCTGGGTCCCTGGGCCATCTGGGTACCTGAGCCATCTGGGTCCCTGAGCCTGTCGAAGGGCCCCGCGGCGACGCTCACGTCGGATCCGCGTGGTTGACTGGAGGTGCCGCAGCGTGGCGGCGGAGGGAGCGACATGACCGAGTACGAGACGATCGTCGTCGAACAGCGAGGCCGGGTGGGCTGGATCACCCTCAACCGACCGCAGGCGCTGAACGCGCTGAACCGGCAGGTGGCCGACGAGATCACCTCCGCGGCCGTCGCGTTCGACGAGGACGAGGGCGTCGGCGCGATCGTCGTCACCGGTTCTGAGAAGGCCTTCGCCGCCGGTGCCGACATCAAGGAGATGGAGTCCAAGACCGCCGCGGAGATGATCGAGACCGATCACTTCGGCGCCTGGACCCGCTTCGCGGCCGTGCGAACCCCGGTCATCGCCGCCGTGTCGGGATACGCGCTCGGCGGCGGATGCGAACTCGCGATGATGTGCGACATCATCCTCGCCGCCGACAACGCCACGTTCGGTCAGCCCGAGATCAACCTCGGCGTGATGCCCGGCATGGGCGGGACGCAGCGGCTGATCCGCGCCGTCGGGTACTACAAGGCCGCCGAGCTCATCCTCAGCGGGCGGCTGATCCGCGCCGACGAGGCGGAGCGCATCGGACTCGTGTCGCGGGTCGTACCGGCATCCGACCTGCTCGACGAAGCGACCGCGCTCGCCGAGTCCATCGCAGAGAAGTCGCTGCCGTCGGTCTACGCCGCCAAAGCCGCTCTGGATGCTGCTCTCGAGACCTCGCTGGCCGACGGGCTCGCCCACGAGAAGCAGGCGTTCGCCGCGCTGTTCGACACCGCCGACCAGAAAGAGGGGATGGCGGCCTTCCGTGAGAAGCGCCCCCCTCATTTCGTGCACGCGTGAACGGGGTCATGGAAGTGCTGCCGGACGACGCCGACCTCACTCTCCCCGAGTCCGACCGCCGTGAGCTGGTCGAATGGACCGTCACCTGCGCGGAGCGGCTGCTGCCGCTGTTCCTCATCGAACGTCCGACCGACACGCGCCCGCGCGAAGCGCTCGAGGCCGCGCAGGCGTTCATGCGCGGCGAGTTGGACATCGAAGCCGTGCGCGAGAAGGCGTTCGCGTGCCATGCGGCTGCGCGCGAGGCGAGCGATCCGGCGGCCGTCGCCGCGGCCCGTGTGTGCGGGCAGGCCGCTGCCGTCGCACACATGGCCGGGCACGCCCGGCAGGTCCCGCGGTACACGGCCAAGGCGTTTCCCGGCGATCGCGCCCGCCGCGATGCCGAGCTCGCCTGGCAGCGACAGCGCGTGCCGGCACGCTTCGACCACTACGTCTACGACGGCGACTGATCCCGGGTTGCGGGCGCGCTCGTGGTTTCTCGCGGCCCGTCAGCCGCGGAGCTCGGTGAGGGCCTTCTCCAGGCGACGCTGCCGGGTGGCGTCCTGCTTCGCGTCTGCGATCGACCGGGCGATCTCTTTGCGGCGCGAGTACGAGAGCGCGCCGAACGCGCTGCGGGCGGCAGGATCCGCGTCCAGTGCCGCGGCGAGAGCCTCCGGGACGTCGACACCGCGTTCTTCGGCATCCGCGGAGATGACGGCGGCGAACTCGTCGCCGAGCTCCACACCCATCTCAGCGCGCACCGCCTTGCTGAATCCGATCAGGTTCTTCCCGCCCATGCGCGCCAGGCGCAGGCGTGCGACTCGATCGCCAATCCGCACCACCACCGGGAAAGCCTTCGCCGTGCTGAGTCCGCTCACCTGCTCGTCGCTGAGCACGATGGCGCCGGCAGGGCCCATCGGTTCGAGCATGGCGTGCACTCGCAGTTCTGTCATGGTGGTCAGACTATGCCCCGAAGTGTGCGCTGATCGCGTC
>JAPSIX010000138.1 GCA_031178475.1 Microbacterium sp.
CGGATGCCGGGTCGTAGACTCGCCGGGTGAACGCGAACCGCCCCGAACCCGGCACCCCCATGATCTTCCGCTGGCGGAAATGGGACGACTCGCCGCACTGGGCGAACGAGGGCATCTACCTCGGCCGTGACCGGTGGGGCGACTGGATCGGGCAGCCTGTCGGATGGAGCAGCCGGCGGCCCGGACGCCAGTTCACGGCTGCGGGCCCGAACGTCACCCTCATCCCGCATCCCGACGCCGCGACGGGGGCGGCCGACTTCGCTCTCACCGTCAACCGGCGACACCCGAAGGGCGTGCGGATCTACATCGACCTCGGCTGGGACATCCGGTGGGGTGGGGGAGCGGATGCCGTTGAGGCGGGCCTTCCCGTGCTGGCCACCGGCATCGACATGGACCTCGACGTCGTGCGCGTCGAGGGAGAACGCGGCACGTGGGTCGACGACCGCGACGAGTGGGCCGAGCACCTGGTGCGCTACGGATACCCGGCCGACGTGATCGCTCACCTCGAGGCGCTCGCGCTCGACCTGGAGCAGCGGGTGCGCGCGCAGCTGCCGCCCTTCGACTCGGCGACGGGTGACGTGTGGCTCGATGCACTCGAGGCGCTCGAACGCGACCCCGCCGCGCAGCGCTGAGCCCCCGGCCCACCGGGCATGGGCGCGACCCCGCGCGGATAGGCTGGAGCGGTGAGCCGCCCCCGTCTGATCGCGCAGACCCGCGAGATCGAATCCGTCGAGGACCTGCTCGCGCACACCTCTCCGGAGCGGCCGCTGGCATGGTTGCGTCGCGGCGACGGCATCGTCGCCGCCGGCGATCGGATGCGGGTCGTGATCCGGGTGCCCGGCGACAGCCCTGCCGCCGGGGCCGAGGCGCGGGCGGCGACACTCGCCCGCGCCTGGCGGGAGCTGACGACGGATGCCGAGATCGACGACCCCGTGCAGCTGCCAGGCACCGGCCTGGTCGCCTTCGGAGCGTCGACGTTCGATGAGCAGTCGGCGAGTGACAGCATCCTGATCGTCCCGGCGACCGTCATCGGGCGCCGGGATGGGCGCACCTGGATCACCAGCATCCGCGCGGCCGACGACGAGGCCGACGCCGGTCTCGACGACCCGGTGCCATACGGTCCGCACTGGGCGGGTCGTGTCGGGCCGGGGGCGCAGACGCCTCAGAGCTACCAGGATCGCGTGCGCGACGCCCTCGACGAGATCGCCGCGGGCGCGCTGAGCAAGGTGGTCCTCGCCCGCGACCTCGCCGGCACCGTCCCCGCCGACGCAGACCTGCGCCGGCTGGTGCGCGCCCTGGCCACCGGCTACCCCGACACCTGGACGTTCGCGGTGGACGGACTGATCGGCGCGAGCCCCGAGACCCTCGTGACCGTGCACGAACGCACCGTCACCGCCCGTGTGCTGGCCGGCACGACGGGCCGAGGTGCTGACGCGGACGGCGACACCGCGGCATCCGCTGCTCTCGCCGCCAGCACGAAAGACCTCGACGAGCACCAGTACGCCGTGCAGAGCGTGCTCGCCTCCCTCCGCCCGCACGCGCGAGCACTCGCCGCCAGCGAGCAGCCGTTCCTGCTGAAGCTGCCGAACCTCTTCCACCTGGCCACCGACGTGGAGGGGGAGCTGAGCGATTCGGCATCCGCTCTCGACCTGGCCGGTGCGCTGCACCCGACCGCCGCCGTCGCCGGCACACCGACCGCGGATGCCGTGGCCGCGATCCGCCGGCTCGAACCGTTCGACCGAGGCCGCTACGCCGGACCGGTCGGCTGGGTCGACGCCGCCGGCAACGGCGAGTGGGCGATCGCGCTGCGCTGCGCGCAGTTCGCCGATGCGGCCGACGACTCGGGCGCTCGGCGCGTCACCGCCTACGCCGGTGCCGGGATCGTCGCCGGCAGCGACCCCGAGTCGGAGCTGCTCGAGACCCGGGTGAAGTTCCGGCCGCTCGTCGACGCCCTCGCGTGAGGCGTAAAGCGGCGCACGGAGGGACTTCCGCCGTGCCCGGCGCGGGTAGGCTGGGAGACGTGACTTCGAGCCCCGCCGCCCCGGGAACGCGACTCGCGAGCCGACTCGGCTTCAGCGACCGCGTGTTCCTCGGCCCCGCGGCGCGCCGTGTCGCCAGGGAGATCGAGAACGGCCTCGAACTCGTCGAAGCGGGTCTGGCTGAGGACCTGAAGGTCGCCGACTCGGTGGCCGATGCCGCCAGCCGGTACCTCTACGAAGCCGGCGGCAAGCGCATCCGCCCCGTGCTGTCGCTGCTCACCGCCCAGCTGGGCGAGGGAAACATCCCCGCCGTGATCGACATCGCCAAGGCTCTGGAGCTCACCCACCTCGGCTCGCTCTACCACGATGACGTCATGGACGGCGCTGACAAGCGCCGCGGTGTGCCGGCCGCGCACGCGGTGTGGGGCAACAGCGTGGCGATCCTCACCGGCGACATCCTGTTCTCGCGTGCCAGCCAGATCATGTCCCGCTATGGCGACCGCGCGATCCGCCTGCAGGCCGACACGTTCGAGCGGCTCGTGCTCGGGCAGATGCATGAGACGGTCGGTCCGCAGCCGGGCGACGACCCGATCGCGTTCTACATTCAGGTGCTCGCCGACAAGACCGGATCTCTCATCGCCGCCGCGACCGAGGGCGGTGTGATCTTCTCCAACGCTCCCGAGGAGTTCGAGGAGCCGATGCGGGTGTACGGCGAGAAGGTCGGGGTGGCGTTCCAGCTGCTCGACGACGTCATCGACCTGTCGGCCGACCCCGACGAGACCGGCAAGGTACCAGGCACCGACCTGCGTGCCGGGGTGCCGACGATGCCGTCGCTCCTGCTGGGGTCGGGAACGGATGCCGGTGACGCCGAGCTCGCGCAGCGGATCGACGACGGCGTCGCCCGTATCGCCGAGGGCGAGGACCCGGCGATCCTCGACGGCCCGCTCGCGGAACTGCGTGACCACACGGCGACGCAGCGCACCATGGAACTCGCCCGTACCTGGACCGCGGATGCCATCGCGGCGCTCGACCCGTTGCCGAAGGGCACCGTGCGCGAGGCGCTCACCCGGTTCGCGGAGACACTCGCTGATCGCAGCAGCTGACGGAAGGAACCCCCTATGACCAAGCTCCGGCTGGCCATCGTCGGGGCGGGACCGGCAGGCATCTACGCCGCCGACATCCTGCTCAAGGCGGAGCGCAAGTTCGACGTGTCGATCGACCTGTTCGAGCAGCTGCCCGCACCCTACGGGCTCGTGCGCTACGGCGTCGCACCGGACCACCCGCGCATCAAGGGGATCATCGGCGCGCTGCGCGACGTGCTCGACCGCGGCGACATCCGCATCTTCGGCAACGTCCGCTTCGGCGAGGACATCACACTCGACGACCTCAAGCGCCACTACAACGCGGTGATCTTCGCCACCGGAGCGGTCCGCGATGCCGAGCTCGACATCCCCGGCATCGACGCGGTGGGCTCTTACGGCGCCGCCGACTACGTCAGCTGGTTCGACGGGCACCCCGATGTGCCGCGCGAATGGCCGCTGGACGCCGAATCGGTCGGCGTCATCGGTAACGGCAACGTCGCGCTCGACGTGTCGCGCATGCTCGCCAAGCACGCCGAGGACCTGCTCGTCACCGAAGTCCCCGAGAACGTCTACGAGGGGCTCAAGGCCAGCCGGGTCACCGATGTGCACGTGTTCGGCCGGCGCGGCCCCGCCCAGGTGAAGTTCACACCGCTGGAGCTGCGCGAGTTGGGTGAGCTGCGCGACGTCGACATGGTCGTCTACGACGAGGACTTCGACTACGACGAGGCCTCTCGTGACGCTGTGGCCAGCAACAAGCAGGTCATGGTGATCGACCGCGTCCTGCAGTCATGGCGCAAGCGCGACTCCGTCAACAACGCCGGTGGCACCGCGTCGCGCCGCCTTCACCTGCACTTCTGGGCGCGGCCCGTCGAGGTCAAGACCGACGAGAACGGACGCGTCTGCGCGTTCGTGTACGAGCGCACGAAGTCGGACGGCGCCGGCGGCATCATCGGCACCGGCGAGCTGCGTGAGGTGCCGATGCAGGCGCTGTACCGTGCTGTCGGCTACTTCGGCTCGCCCCTGCCGGGAGTGCCCTTCGACAAGAAGCACGGTGTGATCCCGAACCGCGAGGGCCAGGTGCTCGAGGCCAAGTCGAATCAGCGCGTGCCGGGCGTGTACGCCACGGGCTGGATCAAGCGCGGCCCGGTCGGGCTGATCGGCCACACCAAGTCCGACGCGATGGAGACGGTGCGTCACCTCATCAACGATCAGGGTTCCTGGTGGCATCCCGAGGACCCGTCGGAGGCCGCGATCCCGGCGCTGCTGGAGGCCCGCGGGGTGCGCTGGACCGACCTCGACGGATGGCACCGTCTCGACGAGCACGAGGTCGCGCTCGGCGCCCCACACGAGCGTGCCCGCATCAAGGTCGTCCCGCGCGAGGACATGGTCCGCATCTCCCGCGGCGAGTGACGCAGCGCACTCAGCTCCTGGGGCCCTGAGTCGGTAGAAGGGCCCCGATAGGGTGGCCCCATGGCGCAGTGGGTTCCCGACATCCTCGGCGACGAGTTCGAGCAGCTGACGCTCGATCTCGGTGAGGACGAGGAAGGCCCGCTCGTCGCCACGCTGGTCCGCGCTCTCCCCGGCGCTCGGCCGTGGTGGCGAATCGGCCAAGCGCCCGCACCGCTGGCCGACGTCGACGTGCTCTACGTGCATGGCTGGTCGGACTACTTCTTTCAGAAGCGCCTCGCCCGGTTCTGGACCGCCCGCGGCGCCCGGTTCTTCGCGCTCGACCTGCGCAAGTACGGTCGCAGTCTGCTGCCGGGACAGACGCCGGGTTACATCACCGACCTTGGCGCGTACGACGACGACATCGCCGCCGCACGTGTTGCGATGGCGGATGCCGGGCCTCGCCGTCTGCTGTTGTTCGGTCATTCCACGGGCGGGCTGATCCTGAGTCTCTGGGCTGCCCGGCATCCCGAGGCAGCATCCGCTCTGCTGCTGAACTCGCCCTGGCTGGAGTTCCAGCTGGGAGCCGCGCGTCCGGCGATCGCGCCGATGGTCGGTCTGAGCGCGAGGTTCTGGCCGCGAGATGCGGCGCCGCAGGTCGATCTCGGCTTCTA
>JAPSIX010000018.1 GCA_031178475.1 Microbacterium sp.
CCATGGCCGCGGCGTGCAGATAGGCGCTGACCGGAGTCGGCGCGGCCATCGCGCCGGGTAGCCAGAAATGGAAGGGGAACAGCGCCGATTTGCTCACGGCGCCCACCAGAAGCAGGACGACGGCGGCGTCCACCTCCGGACCCGCCGGGGCCAGTGCAAGCAGCTCGCGGATGCTGGCCGTTCCGGCATCCGCCGTGAGGAGGACGGCGCCGACGAACATCACCAGCCCGCCGAGGGCGGTGACCAGCAGCGCCTGCAGGGCGGCGCGGCGGCTGGCCGCGCGACGGCGGTAGTGCCCGATGAGCAGGTAGGAGAGGATGCTGGTCAGCTCCCAGAACATGACCAGCATGATCAGATCGTCGGTGAGCACCAGGCCGTACATGGCTCCGGCGAAACCGAGCAGCACGCCGGCGAACTGACCGACGTCGCGGGTCTCGTCGTGGAAGTACCAGCGGCAGTAGAGCAGGACGAGCGCACCGACTCCGGTGACGATGAGGGTCAGGACCCATCCGAGCACGTCCATGCGCATCGACAGGTGCAGCCCGAGCTGCGGAATCCACTCGTGATCGACGTACGGCACCGATTCCGGTTCGAGGACGTCGGGTGTGCGCACGAGCGCGTGCACGAAGGCCGCGGTCGGCACGAGAGCACCGATGACGAAGGCGCGGGCTCCCAGCCAGCGGACCAGCGCTGGAAGCAGCAGTGCCCCAGCGAGGAACACGGCGAGGAGCAACGTCATAAGGGGCTCCTCTGTCGCGTCGGGGCCTCTCGGCGCGGCGGGCGATGGCTTTCATTCTAGCTGCGGAATCTTCGCCGCCATCGTCGGATGTCGGGGAAGGGGCGTCCCGCCGCCGGTCATCGCGACGGCGGAGCCGACGTGCCTCCTGCCCGGAACGTGCACGCGAAGTGCACCGATTCACCCGGGTCGCCCGCGAGCATCCGGGCCACCTGCTCCCCCGCCGCGCGGCCCTTCTCCACGGCCGGCTGCTCGATCGTGGTGAGCCGCTGCGCGCCGAGGCCGTCGACGGCGATGCCGTCGAAGCCCACCACGGTGAGGTCGTCGGGGACCCGGAGCCCGGCCTGCTCGGCGATCCGGATGACGCCGACGGCCAGCAGATCGCTCTGCGCGAGGATCGCCGTCGGCCGGTCGTGGCGCGGTGCTCCCCCGGCATCCAGCAGCACCGCTCTGGCTGCGATCATGCCCTCGTCGATGAGGCTCCCGGCGGTGCTCACCGCGGGCGCGTCGGGGTACACCTCGCGCAGCCCGGCCAGACGGTCCACCGTGACGTCGACCGTCGCGGCGGCGAGGCGTTCGGGTGACACGGCCCCGCGAATGCGATCGGCCTCGAGCGGCAGCGTGATCAGTGCGACGTCGGTGTGGCCGAGATCGGCGACATGGCGGGCGATCGCTGCACTGGCCGCACGGTTGTCGAGCGTGATGCCCGGAACGCCCTCACCGACATCGCCCTCGATGACGACCACCGGCAGCCCTCGTCTCCGCACCGCGTCGACGGCCTCGCGGGTGCGCGCCGAGCATCCCATCAGCACGACCGCGTCGACGGGGGCTTCGGCCACCGCCGGGGCCTGAGGCTCGCGCGGGTCGTCGCGCAGCAGCAGCAGCCCAACGCTCGCGTCGGCGAGCGCCTCGGTCAGCCCCTCCATCACGGCTGTGGTGACCGGATCCAGGAACGCGTGCCGGAGCTCGGCGCTCAGCACGACTCCGACGATCCCGCTGCGCCCGCGACGCAGGGACGCCGCCCGAGGGTCGGGCCCGGCGTAGCCCAGTTCGCCCGCTGCGGCGAGCACCCGCTCGCGCGTCGCCTCAGCGACATTGACCTTTCCGCTGAACACCACCGACGCCGTCGAGGTCGACACCCCGGCCGCGCGTGCGACGTCGGCGATGGTCGCACGACGTCGACTGCTGGTCATTCTCCGAGACTAGCCCGCCGCGGCGCGAGGCGCTCGAATCGATTCGATACGATGTCCGGATGGACACCGCCCTCACCCGCTCGCAGTTCGTGCGCTGGCGCATCGCCATCTTCGCGATCTTCCTCGCCAGCGGACTGTCGATCGCCACCTGGGCCTCGCGCGTGCCCGGCATCAAGAGCGACCTCGCTCTGGACAACGCGCAGGTCGGTGTCATCCTGCTCGGCATGGGCATCGCCTCGATCATCGGCATCTCGACCGGCCCGGTCGTCATGGCACGCACCGGCGCACGTCTCGGGATGCTGCTGACCATGCTCACCTTCGCGGCGGGAATCGCCCTCGTCGGGCTCGGCTCGACAGTCGTCGGCTCTGTTCCGGTGGTGCTGCTCGGCATGGTTCTCTTCGGCTTCGGCAACGGCAGCGTCGACGTGATGATGAACGTCGAGGCGACGGCGATCGAGCAGCAGATGGGCAAGACGATCCTGCCCGTGTTCCACGCGCTCTTCAGCTTCGGCACGGTGATCGGCGCCGGCATCGGGGCACTCGCTGCCGGCTTCGACCTCTCCGTCGCCGCACACACCGCGATCATCGGCGCGCTGATCGCCGTGATCGCTGTGACCTGCTTCTTCCACGTGCCGGCTCGCGAAGCCGCCCTCGATCCCGTCGGGCATGAGAAGCCGCACTGGCGCGAGCGGATGCACGTGGCGCTCGAGGCGTGGCGCGAACCGCGCACCTACATGCTCGGCGTGGTCATGCTGGGCATGTCGTTCGCCGAGGGGGGAGCGAACGACTGGATCGCGCTCGGCGCCGAGGAGGGGCACGGTGCCCCCTCCGGCATGGGCGCGGTCGCCCTCGCGGTGTTCTCGGTCGGCATGACCGTGGTGCGCTTGTTAGGCGGGCCGGTCGTCGATCGCGTCGGACGGGTGCCCGTGCTGCGTGTGCTGGCGGTGACGGCGGCGGCCGGCATCCTGCTCTTCATCCTCGCCCCCACGCTGCCGCTCGTGCTGCTCGGCGCCGCGCTGTGGGGGATCGGCGCCTCGCTCGGTTTCCCGATCGGCATGTCGGCCGCGGCCGACGATCCGGCCAAGGCTGCCGCGCGCGTGAGCGCCGCCGCGACCATCGGCTACGTCGCGTTCCTTGGCGGGCCGCCGGTGCTCGGGATGATCAGCACGCACATCGGGCTGTTGAACACACTCTTCATCCTCGTTGCACTCGTCGTCGCCTCCGGCCTGTTCTCCGGCGCCGCCCGTCCGCTCCCCGCCAGGGAGACCGCCACGACGAAGTAGGCTCGTCGGGTGCGTCTCGTCATCGCCCGTTGCTCCGTCGACTACACCGGTCGCCTCAACGCCCACCTGCCCCTGGCCACTCGCCTGCTGGTGCACAAGGGCGACGGCAGTCTGCTCGTGCACTCGGACGGCGGAAGCTACAAGCCGCTGAACTGGATGAGCCCGCCGTGCTCGTTCGCCACCGAGGAGCCAAGCGACGAGGAGTCGCTCGCGGGCGTCGTCGATGTCTGGCGGGTCACGCACCGCAAGACCGGTGACGCGCTGCGCGTGCAGATCTACGAGATCGTGCACGACTCGCAGCACGATCTCGGTATCGACCCGGGTCTGCAGAAGGACGGCGTCGAGGCCGATCTGCAGCGCCTGCTCGCCGAGCAGGTCGAGCTGATCAGCGCGGGCGCGACGCTGGTGCGGCGCGAGTACCCGACGGCGATCGGTCCGGTCGATCTGCTGGTGCGGGATGCCGGCGGCGCGGCGATCGCGGTGGAGGTGAAGCGCCGGGGAGACATCGACGGTGTCGAACAGCTCACCCGTTACCTCGAGTTGCTGGGGCGCGACCCGCACCTCGCGCCGGTGCAGGGCGTGTTCGCCGCACAGGAGATCAAGCCGCAGGCACGGGTGCTCGCCGAGGATCGCGGCATCCGCTGCCTCGTGCTCGACTACGAGGACATGAAGGGTCTCGAGTCCGGCATCCCTCGGCTGTTCTGAGGCCGAGCGTCAGTCGCGCACCGAGCGGAGCAGCGAACGCAGCACGAAGAAGACGACGACGGCGACGACCGCGACCACTGCGAGCTTGAAGATGAACCACATCAGCGAGAACAGCACGTTCACGAGCCACCACGCGATCACGATGGCGCCGATGACTCCGAGGACGGTCCAGAGGGTGCTCTTGTTCACGGCCCCAGCCTAACCAGGGATACGCGCGCCGGCTGGGTCTGGGTTCGCACTTCGCGATGTGTCGCACGCGTAGGGGCGCGTGGAAGGGTCACTTAGGGTGGATGCCATGCCTGAGTCGCCCTACACCTGCATCCTCTGGGACGTCGACGGCACCATCGCCGACGCGTCGGCCGGCATCCTCCCCCGCCTGCGCAAGGTGTTCGCGTCGTATGGCCTGCCCGACCCGGCACCTGAGTCGCTCGTGCAGTGGATCGGCCCGCCGATGTTCGAGTCGTTCCAGCTGCGCGCCGGCATGGCGGCCGAGCAGGCGCAGGAGGCGGTCATCCGGTACCGCGACCTCGCCGCCGCCGACGGATACGCGTCATCGGTGACGATCTATCCGGGCATCGCCGAGCTCCTTCGCGAGATCGCGGATGCCGGCATCCCTCAGGCCACGGCGAGCACGAAGCCCGAGAATCAGGTGAGGGCGATCCTCGAGCATCACCGGCTGATCGACGCGTTCACGGCGATCGCGGCGGCTCGTCCGGGGGTCATCGGGCAGAAGGACGCCAAGTCTGACGTGGTCGGATGGGCACTCGAACGGCTGGCCGCTGCAGGCGTCGACACGAGCTCACCGGTGCTGATCGGCGATCGGCACCATGATGTCGACGGCGCGGTCGAGCACGGCATCCCGGTGATCTTCGCCGAGTGGGGATTCGGAGAGCCGGGCGAGGCCGCCGGCGCCATCCGCTCCGCGCACGAGCCCGCCGAACTGCGGGCAATGCTGCTGGGCTGACCTGCACGCCCGCCGGAACGCACGAACTCCCCGCCCCGGACGACATGGTCCGAGACGGGGAGTTCGGTGGTCTCCGCCTCAGATGGGGCGGATGTTCTCGGCCTGCAGGCCCTTGGGGCCCTGCGCCACATCGAACTCGACGCGCTGGTTCTCGTCGAGGGAGCGGTAGCCGTTGGACTGGATGGCGGAGTAGTGCGCGAAAACATCGGCGCCGCCGTCGTCAGGGGAGATGAAGCCGAAGCCCTTCTCCGAGTTGAACCACTTGACCGTGCCCTGGGTGCTCATTTACTGCCGTTCTGCTGATTGCTATGCCGACGCAGGATGCCCCGGCTGAGCTAACGCTAACCCAGGGGACGGGTTCGGCAACAGCGCTTGACAGAAGGTGATCCAAACGTTGCATCCCGTGACGGCGCTCGGGCAAAGAAGTGGCCCTCACCGCGGGGGGAGCGATGAGGGCCGAAGACGACCGGAGGGTGCGTCGGAATCAGCATACACAAGATCTGAAAGTTTTGTCCCCCATTTGGGGGACAAAACGGAGAAAGAGTGGGATGATGTTACCAGGCGGCCCCCCCGATCAGAATCATTGGGGACTGATCCGATCGAGAGGGCCGGGTACGTGCATTGATCGTCGGGCGCTGGGAACGCCCAATCGCTGACTGGGGAGCAGCGAAAGACGATCGATTCCCAGTGCACGCACCTTCACCATAGGGGAGGGGTCGATCCAAGTCCACGGGCTCAGATCGACGATGTTGGATCGGGGAATCGCAGGTTCGAGGATGAGGCGCAGAAGCACAGCGAGGCACGCGCCCCCTCCTCGAACCGCGGCCGATCGCCGCTCGCCCGCCGGCATCGTAGCCATCTGTCATCGCTCCGCCGTGCACGTAGCGCGGCACGATCCCGTCTGTCAATCCCGTGGCACCGACGCTGCGCGGGTGTCACGCTTGCTTCACTGACCGAGGGCGGCCACCAGCCGCTCCAGGACGAAGGGAGCCGACATGGGCGCTATGGACGATGCCAAGCACAACATGGAGAAAATGGCCGGCAAGGCCAAGGAGGGCGTCGGCGACGCGACCGACAACCGCGACCTGCAGGCCGAAGGCAAGATGGACCAGGTCAAGGCCGACGCGAAGAAGGTCGGCGACGACGTCAAGGACGCCTTCGACAACAAGTGACTCGCCTCCAGCGAGACCGGGGTGCGCGCCATAGTCCGGCCGGCCCCTGAGCCTCAACGATGCGCCGTCGGCCCTCGGGCTGGCGGCGCATCCATGTCCCTGCGGTGTCGAGCGTCTCGCGCCGCCCCGATCGCGCTGCGCGCCGTCTTGTAGAGGAGGCCCGGATGCCGGATGCCGCCCGATTCGGTGTCGAAGAGGAGTACGTCCTCCTCGACCCCGATGCCCTGGTTCCCGTCTCCGGCGGCGACGCCCGCTACGACGTTTTCGGCGAGGTCCCGTCCGGTGGGCTCATCTGCGCCGAGTATCTGAGCAGCCAGCTCGAGTGCTCGACGACACCGGTGAGTTCGCTCGCACAGGCGGGTGAGCAGCTGACCGCCATGCGGTCGTCGCTCGCCGGCTTCGCCGCCCGGCATCACGCACTGCTGGCGCCGGTGGGCTCCCCGTTCGCGACCGCCGGCCGCTCGCAGATCTCGGTCTCCCCGCACTACGACGATGTGTTCGAACTGCTCGGGCAACTCACGCAGGAGCACGTCGTCAACGGACTGCACGTGCACGTCGAGGTCGCGGGCGACGAGGAACGGGTCCGCGCACTGCGGCGGGTACGGGCGTGGCTGCCCCTGCTTCTCGCACTCAGCGCCAACTCCCCGTTCGCCTACGGGCTGCCCTCGGGTCTGGAGAGCTGGCGCAGCATCCTCATCCGCCGCCTTCCCGCGACGTGGTGCCCGCCGGCGTTCGCTGACGCGGATGAGTACCATCGCACGCTGGAGCGACTCGTCGCGGTCGGTGCTGTCCCGGTGCCGTCGTCTGTCTCGTGGGCGGTGCGGCTCTCGGAGAGGTACGACACCGTCGAGGTGCGCGTGGCCGACGTACAGCTGGACGTGGCGGACACCCTGTTGCTGACCGGGCTGATGCGCGCGATCATCTGCACCGAGGACCTGCCCGACGACGCTCCGCCCCACGAGGAGCTCGACGCTTCGCTCTGGCTCGCCGCCCGCCACGGCATGGCCGCGCGCTTCCTCACCGAGGACGGCTCGACCGAGACGGCGTGGGAGGCGGTGCAGCGGCTCCTCTCCGGCATCCGGCCCGCACTGCGTGAGACGGGCGACGAGGATTTCGTCGACGAGCATCTGGCGCGCGTGCGTCGGGACGGGACCGGCTCGCGCCGCCAACTCGCCGCGTATGCCGCCGGGGGAGTGGCGGGCCTTCGCGAGCTCTGCACGGCGGGGCTAGCCTGATCGCGTGGCGATTCTCAACAAAGACATGACGCTGTGCGTCTCGTTGTCGGCGCGGCCGAGCAACAACGGCACCCGCTTTCACAACCATCTGTACGAAGCGCTCGGGTTGAACTGGATATACAAGGCGTTCGCCCCCACCGATCTGCGCCAGGCCATCGTCGGGGTGCGCGGACTCGGCATCCGCGGGTGCGCGATCTCGATGCCCTATAAAGAGGACGTCATCGCGCTCGTCGACCGCATGGATGCGTCGGCCGCGGCGATCGACTCGGTGAACACGATCGTGAACGACGATGGGGTGCTCACCGCGTACAACACCGACTACTCGGCGATCGCCCAGCTCATCGAGCGCAACGGGATCGATGAGGCATCCACCGTGCTGCTGCGGGGTTCGGGCGGGATGGCGAAGGCGACCGCCGCGGCGTTCCGCGACGCCGGGTTCCGCAACGTGACGATCGTCGCGCGCAACGAGACCACCGGGCGCGCGCTGGCAGACCTGTACGGCTTCGCCTGGAAACCGTCGCTCGGTGATGCGACCGCCGATGTGATCGTGAACGTCACGCCGATCGGCATGGCGGGCGGGGACGAAGCGGACGCGCTGGCCTTCCCCGCGGATGCCGTCGCCGCGGCATCCGTCGTCTTCGACGTCGTGGCCCTCCCGGCCGAGACGCCGCTGATCGCCGCGGGGCGCGCGGCGGGCAAGACGGTGATCACCGGCGCCGAGGTGGCGACGCTGCAGGCGCTCGAGCAGTTCGTGCTCTACACCGGCATCCGCCCGTCGGACGAGCAGGTTCGAGCGGCGGAGGAGTTCATGCGCGCCGGCCAGTGAACTGCGTCGCCCCGTGGTCGTCCGGGTCGCAGAAGATGCCGCTCTGGGCGGGCAGAAGCGGCAGTTTTCGAGACCTGAATGAGCCGCGGTGGGCTTCAGAACATCGGTTCCCCTGGGGTGAGGGCGTGGAGCCGTTCACGCTCACCCCCGATGCCGCATCCGAGACGCCGCGCCGGTGGGCGTTGTCCAGGATGACCGGCCTGGTCCGATCTCAAGGTGCCTACCACACGCTCCTCGTAGTGACGCGCCCGTGCATGAGTCCTTTCAGAAACGCTCGGCCGCCAGCAGGTCCATCAACCTCCGCGAGCTGCGCCGCACGTGATTACGGGCCAACTCGCCCGCGCGCTGGCTGTCGCGATCTCGAATCGCCAGCGCGGTTTCCAGGTGGTCAGCGTGCGCCCGCTGGTTGGGCAATGATCTGTTCGAAACGAAGAAGACCCAATTGCGCAACGTGAGGTTGTAGTACTGGTCGAGGTTCTTTTCGAGGTACGAGTTTTTCGCCATTGGGTACAGGGTTCGGTGGAATTGCTCGTCCATCTCTCGATCCTCGGGGCGATCTCGGTGCTCCTCCGCAAGTTCGATCAAGCGGTCACACTCCTCCGCGGTGGCCCGAACCGCTGCCAGTTCGGCGCACAGACCCTCGAGCTCGACTCGTATCTCGGTCACTCGCTGCTCATCGTGAATCCCCACTTCGGCGACGAAGGTTCCCCGTCGGGGAAAGATCGTTACCAAGCGATCCTGCTCGAGTCGACGGATTGCCTCGCGCACCGGTTGAACGCCGATACCCAGATCAGCGCTGATCACCTTCTCGGTTATGGGGCTCAACGGACGAAGCTCGAGGTGCACGATCTTGTCTCGCAGGACTTGATACGCCTGGTCGCTGAGGCGCTCCGCCCGCCCGCCGGGCACCTGATCCAGCATGACCCCTCCCTTCAGGTGCACCGCACACTGGTACCCATCCTGACATATTAGCCGCCTAAGAGCGGCCAGCTGTGCCGAGGTTCATGCCGGCATCTCCGCCGCGAGGCCGGTCGCGCTCGATGCCAGCCATTCAGAGTCGGCCGCCGTCCAACCCCACACGCGCATCAACGACCGTTACGCCTCGCTCGTGGGCGATGATCGGGTTGAGATCCATCTCGGCGATCCGAGGATCACCTGCGATGAGATCGGAGATCCGCACCAGTACCTCGGCGATAGCGCCGACGTCCCGCACTGCACTTCCTCTGGCCCCTGTCAGCAACGGGTATCCGCCGACCTCGCTAATCATCTCCACGGCCTCGTCGCGACTGATGGGCGCGACCCGGAAGACGACATCTCCGAGCACCTCCACGAACACGCCGCCGAGGCCGAACATGACGACCGGACCGAACTCCGGGTCGTTCAAAGCACCGACGATGAGATCAATCCCCGGCTTCGCCATCTCGAACAGCGCCACGCCTTCGATCCTCGCGCCAGGAGAGTGGGTACGGACGCTCTCCATCATCCGATGGAAGGCTTCGAACACCTCCCTCCGACTCTGCAGTCCGATCATCACACCACCGGCGTCCGACTTGTGACTGATGTCTGGAGAATCGATCTTCATGACCACGGGGTAGCCGATACGGTCGGCCAGCTCGGTCGCCTCTTGCGCGGACGCCGCTGCGCCCGCACGCGGCACCGCCAGGCCCGTCAGCTCCGCTATGCGCATCGCCTCGTGCACATCGAGCTCAGAGCGCCCCTCCGAAAGAACCGATGAGAGCAGATGGTCCAAGCGCGGCTCCGGCCGAGCAGCGGAGTAGGCGACGAAAGGTGTCATGGTCCGCCGTGTCCGCTCGGCATTCCCGACGGCTGAGAGACAGCGCACCGCCCGGTAGATCGACCTGTACACCGCGAAGCCCGACTGACGCAGCGCGTCCAGCGCAGCGCTCGAGCGGTGCGCGAAGATCGTGTGCACAACGATCGGGAAGTCGTGTCTCTCCGCGACACGAGCTAGGGCATACGCAGCGGCGGCCTCAAGCTCCACGAGCTCGGGATTGCGACTGCCCCAGAAGCTCCCGTAGTCACCAAACTCGCCGACCACCAGCATAGCGTCGAACTCACCGCTCTCGACGAGGCACTCGGCGACCAAGGGGAGCACTCCCGGATCAGTAGACATCCCGGGAATGTCCACCGGGTTGACCGTCGAAGCCAGCGGCTGATTCACCAGGATCTCTCGCAGCGCGCGCCGGGTTCGCTCCGAAACCAGCGGTGCTCGGAGCCCCTGCCGCTCAATGAGGTCGGCTGCGGTGGAACCGTGACCGCCGCCTTCGGTCACGATGGCTACTCGATCTCCGTGCACGACTGGCGTCTTATCGAGCGCCTCGATCACGTCTGTGAGCTCGTCGTCATCCTGCACGATGATAATTCCTGCACGACGGAAGGCCGCCTCGGAAACGACGGCGCTGCCGGCGAGCGCTCCAGTGTGTGAGGCCGTCGCGCGAGCCCCCGTTTCGGTCATGCCGGTTTTCAGGAGAACGATGGGCTTCGTCCGAGTCGTGAGGCTCGCCTCTTCCAGGAAGCGCCGTCCCTCCTTCACGCCCTCCATGTACAGTGCGATGATCTTCGACGAGGGATCCTCACGCGCGTACCTCAAATACTCGTGAATCGGGATATCCATCTCATTGCCAACACTCACGTAGAACGAGATCCCCATGCCCCGCCTCTTGAACTGCTCCAGGACGTGATCACCGATACCGCCGCTCTGAGTGATGACGGCGACAGACCCCTCGACGGAGGGCTCGAGCATACCCCAGGTGTTGAGGCCGATACGCGGATTGTCAATCCCGGTGCAATTTGGTCCGACAATGCGCATCGAGCCAGCGGCCTCTCGAAGCCGGCGGTCGAAGTCCGCGTCCGTTTCACCGTCGCTTGGGTGCGGACGAGGCGCAATGACGACTGCTCCCTTGACTCCCGCCCGGGCACAGTCCTCGACCGCACCGAGTATCTGTGAGGAAGAGACAGCGACCACCGCGAGATCTATCTCGTCACCAATCTCGGACACCCGGCGAAAGGATGGCTCTCCTAGGATTACGTCTCCCGAGGGATTGACCAGATAGGCCTTCCCCCGGAACCGCTCCAGGAGCACCTCAGCCATACGATTTCCCCAGGACTTCGGGTTGCGCGAAGCCCCGATGATTACCGCGCTGGACGGATTGATCACCCGATCCACGCTGATGGCGGTGTCGTTCATACCGGTTTCCTCGCTATGAGACCTGTGCGCCCTCGGAACGTTCATACTTCGGTCGGCCGCACCTTCTCCTTCACGAACGAACGCATGATGCGTTGCGGCTCCCCGCTTCCGAACACCACATCTTGAATCTCAAGACCGCGGGTGCGCACGTAATCGAGATCCTTTCGGAAGTACTCGTTCATCCACTTCTTGTGCTCGCGCATCGCAGCCCGCGGTTTCGATGCCAGCTTGATGGCGACCTCGATCGCCTCCTGCACGTGGTTCTCTCGTGAGACCACACGGTGGACAAGGCCGAGGTTCTTCGCCCGCTCGGCGGTGAGGAGTTCGCCGGTGAGCGTCACCTCCGCAGCCACGGCTGGGGTCGACACGCGGCTGATGATCCAGCTGCCCCACACGCAAGGAATGCCGACATTGATCTCAGTCATGCCCATCTTCAGATCGTCGGCCGCGACCCGGATGTCGGCCAGAAGCGCGGTCTGCATTCCGTCGCCTGTGGTGTAACCGTGAATTGCCGCGACGATCGGCTTGGGGAAGTATGCGAACGCCTCGTACGGGCCCGACCCCTCGCTGATCCAGGACTCGCCGATCATGCCCGAACCCCCGTCGACGGGAAGCTCCGCGGTCTCGTTGAGATCCTGGCCAGCACAAAACGCGCGGCCGGTTCCGGTGACCACGATGGCGCGGACCGACTCGTCGGCCTCAAGCTCACGGGCCGCCTGGTACATCTCGACCCGTGCCTTGGCGTTCAGGGCGTTGAGTACTTCTGGACGGTTCAGTGTCATGATAGCGATGCCATCATCAGGACGCTTGTCGACCAGAAGATGCGAGTAGCTGTTCTCCGTCATGAGTTGGTTGCTCCTATGTGTTTCTCTGGTCGGTGATCTAGTCGGTGATATTGATCAGCGGAATCTCGCGGAGGTCTACCCCGCCCATCGCGGGAACGATGTATTCGGACATCCAGTCATCGATCTTGCCCTCCTCGCGAAGGCGGTCGATGGTGGCGTCCACGAGCTCCACGGTGTCCTCGGATCCGAACGGCAGCTGCAATGCCTGGCACTGATTCGACGTGGAGGGGCTGTCATAGCTCATCTGCACAGCGACGTGGTAGTCGCTGTACTCCTCGGATTCAAAGAAGGGGGCGAAGTCCGAGACGCTCCCTGCGGCCGCGTTGATCTGGCCCGTCAGTAGGCTCGGCACCAGAGCGATCATGCCGTTGTAGCTGCGTGGGCTGGTGTGGGGCTTCACTCCCTCCGTCACCACTGCCCCGGGAGCCGAGCCCTGCGAGACCCCCCACTTGAGATTCTTCAAATCCTCGAGAGTTTCCACCTTGGTGTCTTTGTGAAGGAAGGCGACGGACTCGTTCGGGACGATGCACTGAGAGAACAGGCCAACCTTCTGCCGCTCGGGGGTGGGTGAGGCGAAGGCCGCCATGTCGTAAGTGTCCGACAGCCCCGCCATAGTTGCGGAGAAGTTGCGGATCACGATCTCGACGTTGGACACCCCGGCATCGTTGGCGATTGCTTCCGCAAGCTCCCAGCCGAAGCCCTCCTTCGCCGTGTCTGGGGTTTGTCCGTTGAAGTATCCGGGATAGGGCAGGTTCCAGGTCGCGATGGTCAGGGTGTCACTCTTGACTCCCACAAATCCGGACTCATTGGTCTCGGGCTCGGCGCCCCCACTGCAGGCGCTCAGTCCCAGCAGCGCGACAACTGCTGCTGATACCGCTGCCAATCGCATTGCATCGGCCTTTCGGGGCCATTCGGTGCGTGTCATTATTCTTTCCTCTCTTTTAGCCGGCGAGCCCATCAGAGGCGACCGGCGTCGATGATCCTTCGCAGGAACTGCTGTGTGATCTCCCGTTTCGGTTGGGTGAACATGAGCTCTGGTGGGCCCTCTTCGTAGATCTCTCCACCGACAAGGAAGCACACACGGTCGGCTACTTCTCTGGCGAAGCTCATCTCGTGGGTCGCGAGGATGAGCGTCATGCCGTCCATGGCAAGCGACCGGACGATCTCGAGCACCTCACCAACCAGTTCCGGGTCGAGAGCAGACGTGATCTCGTCTAGCAAAAGGGCCGTGGGCTTCATGGCCAGAGCCCGGGCGATCGCCACGCGCTGCTGCTGACCGCCAGAAAGCTTGTCAGGGTACGACTCAGCCTTCTCCTCCAGCCCCACGCGCGCGAGCCACTTCAGCGCCTCGGTTTCGGCTTCCTTCTGGGGAATACCCCGCACTTCGCGCGGCGCGAGCACAACGTTCTCGAGCACCGTCATCCTTGGGAACAAGTTGTACTGCTGGAAGACCATCCCGATGCCGCTTCGCACGACGTCGATGTCGACCCATTTGCCGTGAACCGACTTACCGTTCACGTGTACCGACCCTGCAGAGATGTCCTCGAGTCCGTTGATGCAACGGAGCAAAGTGGACTTCCCGGAACCCGACGCACCGATGAGCGCGACGACCTCGTGAGGATGCACTTCGAGGCTCAGGCCCTTGAGGATTTCGACGTGTCCGTATTTCTTACTGATGTTCTCGACTTTGATTAGTGGCTCGGTCATGCCGTCGACCCCCCCTGTGTACGCTGGCGGTCCCTCTTCATCAGGCGATCCGAGAAGCGAGTCATGGGCACTGTGATCACCAGGAAGCAGAGCGCGGCGCCCGTCATTGCCGAAAGGTTCGCACTCTGGATCGACAACGTCTGCGCGAAGTTGATGGCGTCCATCAGCCCGACGAAACTCACGAGCGAGGTCTCCTTCTGAAGGCCGATGAAGCCGTTCAGCAGCGGAGCGAAGACGCTGCGGGTCGCCGGTGGGATCACGACATACCTAAGCGTCTTTCCGTAGGAGAGACCCAGGGACCGGGCCGCGGAGACCTGGCTGGGGTGCACGCCGTCGATCGCGGCCTTGATGATCTCCGCGGTGTATGCGCCGTGAGCGAGGACGATTGCAAGCACAACGAGCCAGAAGTCGTTGAATTCTGAGAAGAAAGGGAGACCTGTGCGGCGAAGCCCGAAGACCACCATCAGCATGATCAGCAGCACGGGCAGGCCGCGGAACACATCTACGTAGATTGTCGCTAGCCAGCGCACCGGGATGGCCATCTTGCCCGGCAGGCCGCGAATCACCGCGACGAGCAACGCCCATGCGAGCATGATGACCTCCGCCACCATGAAGAGCTGGACGTTCAGCCAGAATCCTTGCAGCACGTATGGCGCGGAGTCGGCGATGACACGTACGTCGAAGAAGTCGCGGATCAGTGCCATGTCGTTGGCCAGGAAGATCGCAAGGACCGAGCCGACGACAACGACCGAGATGGCGATGACCGCTGTGGCTCGTACCCAGTGCCTGGTCTTTAGGCGAGCAACCTCCGCGCCATCCGCGTCACCATCCGCGAGCAACCTCTTCCACCGCAGGTAGTGAGTAAGGGCAAGAAGGCCGGTGGGGGGAACGAAGATCAGCGATAAAGCGATGGCCACCCTAGTGCTGTGCCTCTCTATAGCGTGCGGAGAAGTTCCCACGTCTGTCATCGGCTGCCTTTCGCTCTGCATCATCGCGGAACTGAACGGTGTGCTCTTCACGCTAGCTGTGACATATTGCAGTGTCAATAGCAGACATGTCACAGTAATCCTGCAGAATCTGACATGCGCGCCGGGGCGGGCGGCTCGTTCCCCCAGCACGGTCCCACTCGGGATCGGGCAGCGGGTGATCGTTGCTTGCTATACGACTGCTGCCGTAGACCACATGCGCTGCTGGGCGACCGCGACCTCAATGACCGATCATCCAGGCAATGTCGTGATCGCAAGGGGGCTGCGGCCCCAGTTCTCCGCCCACGAAACGAGACCGGGAAGGCGGACCACGAAGCGAGCGGCACGAGCCTGCGGATCGCGGGGGCACACGTCACCGCGGTGAAGACCCCGGCAAACTTCGACTTCGACGTCGACGTCGACGATCAGCCTTTGCCGCGCCGTTATGTCCGCGGGTCCCTCGTCCCGAAGACCAGAATCGGGGAAGCTCGCATCGCAGAAGCGGCAGTTTTCGAGACCTGAATGAGCCGCGGTGGGCCGGAAACGCAGAAGGCCGAGCCCCTTCGGGCCCGGCCTTCGACTTTCTGTGCGCGAGGGGGGACTTGAACCCCCACGCCCTTGCAGGCACTGGCACCTGAAGCCAGCGCGTCTACCTATTCCGCCACTCGCGCATGCTGTGTTCCGCAGAACCCAACCTCCCGAGGATATCACGCAGAATCACCCGCTCTGCAAACCGGCCGCATCACCGGCATCCGCTCAAGACGCACGGTTCTGCGCATGAAGTCTCGCGCCGACGGAGCGTCGAATGACGCGCGGAGGCGTACTTCCAGCCGGGCTGACTACGATGTCCCTACCGGTCGGCATGCCAGAGGAGCCCCGTGGGACTACTTGACAGCTTTGAGAAAGGTCTCGAGCGCGCAGTGAACAGCGCGTTCGCCAAGACCTTTCGCAGCGGCATCCAGCCCGTCGAGATCGCGTCGGCGCTGCGCCGCGAGGCCGACACCAAGGCCGCTGTCGTCAGCCGCGATCGCATCATCACGCCCAGCGACTATCTCGTGCGGCTCAGCCCCGAAGACGACGAGCGGATGCGGGGGCTCGGCCGCGCTCTGCACGAGGAGCTCACGGCACTGCTGACCAAGCACGCGCAGACGCAGGGGTACAGCTTCGCCGGCGCGCTTCGCATCGCGATCGAGGCCGATGAGAGCGTGCCAACCGGCACCGTGCAGGTCAGTTCCGGCTCGGTGGAGAGCCGCGTGTCATGGCAGGCCGTCATCGAGGTCGCCGGCACCCAGCATCCGCTCACGGCCGCGCGCACCGTGATCGGCCGCGGCAGCGATGCCGACATCGCCATCTCGGATGCCGGATCCAGCCGACGCCATGCCGAGATCCTGTGGGACGGCGAACGGGGGATGCTGCGCGACCTCGGCTCGACGAACGGCACGAAGGTGGACGGCCAGAAGGTGCGCGAGATCTCACTGACTCCCGACACGCGGTTCACCATCGGCCGCACCGAGCTGACGTTCCGGGTCGTGCCGGTCAGTCCGTCGGCGACATCCGGAACCCGAGGGGGCGGCCGATGAGCGAACTGGTCCTCCTGCTGCTGCGCATCGGCTTCCTGGTGATGCTGTGGTTCTTCGTGTTCGGGGTCGTCTACTCCCTGCGGGCGGACCTCTTCGGTGTGCGGGTGCGCAAGCTCCCGGCCGAGCAGGCGGCCGCGATGCCGGCATCCCCCGCGCAACCGGCCCGGCCGAGTGCGCCTGCGGGCCGCGGCGGCACCCCCACCCGACTGATCATCACGTCGGGCCCCAAGACCGGTCTCGAGGTGCCGCTGGGCTCCGAGTCGATGACGATCGGCCGCTCCAGCGAATCGGGCCTGGTCATCCGCGACGACTACACCTCCAGCCACCACGCCCGCCTCGCTCTGCGCGGTGACACCTGGACGATCCAGGACCTCGGCTCCACCAACGGCACCTACCTCAGCGGCGAGCGCGTAGGCGACAAGCCGATTCCCGTGTCGGTCGGCGCGCCGATCAAGGTCGGCGCCACGACGTTCGAACTGCGGGCGTAACGGCGCGATGGTCTTCGAGGGTTCGAGCGCCGCGATCTCCCACACCGGGAAGGTCCGCTCCAACAACCAGGACTCCGGTTACGCCGGAGCAAACCTGTTCGTCGTCGCCGACGGCATGGGCGGCCACGCCGGCGGGGACGTCGCCTCGACCCTCGCGATCAGCCGAATGGAGGGACTCGATCACGCCTACCCCTCCACCGACGACGCCCAGGCGGCACTGCAGGCGGCTGCGACCACGGCGGCCGCCGACCTCGTGCGCGCCTCGAAGGAGCGCCCCGAACTCTCGGGCCTCGGCACCACGCTCAGTGCCGTCGTCATGGTCGACGACTACGCGGTCATCGGGCACATCGGCGACTCGCGCATCTACCTGTTCCGCGACGACGAGCTGACGCAGATCACGGCCGACCACACCTTTGTGCAGCGGCTGGTCGACTCGGGCCGGATCACGCCCGAGGAGGCGCGCTACCACCCTCGACGCTCGGTGCTCATGCGCGTGCTCAGCGACATGGACATCGACCCCGAGCTGGACATGTTCGTCATGCCCACCCTCCCCGGCGACCGCTGGCTGCTGTGCTCCGACGGCCTGTCGGGCGTGGTGGACGAGCTGCACATCGCCAAGGCGCTGCGCCTGGGACTCGCGCCGGGGCGCACCGCCGACAACCTGCTCAAGCAGGCGCTCGACGGGGGAGCCCCCGACAACGTCACCGTGGTGCTCGTGGACGTGGGCGGCGCGCACCCGCTCTCGTCGGGCACGCCGACGATCGTCGGCGCGGCATCCAACCCGTCCGAGCTGCCGGTGCCCACCTCGCGTCCGTCGCTCACCGGCTGGCTGCACCCCGTGCTGCAGGCGGCCAACGAGCCGACCCACTTCGAGCCGGATGCCGATTACTTCGAGGAGATCATCGAAGAGGACCGGCGCCGCGCCCGGCGCCGCCGTGCCGCCTGGCTCGCCGCGCTCATCGTCGCCCTGCTCGCACTCGTCGCCGGTGGGTTCATCGCCTACAACTGGACGCAGACGCGCTACTTCATCGGCGCCGACGAGGACAGTGTGGTGATCTACCGCGGCGTGCAGCAGAACCTCGGACCCATCGTGCTGTCGACCGAGGTCACCGACACCGACATCCTGCTTGCCGACCTGCCGCAGTATCAGCGCTCCGCGGTCGAGCGCACGATCAACGCCCGCTCGCTCGCCGACGCCACCGCGATCACCGAGCGACTGCGGGCGAGCGTGCTGCCTCCTGTCTCCGAGCCGGAGGCGACACCCAGCCCGACCCCGACTCCTGCCCCCACGACGGAGGCACCCGCGCCATGACCGAAGTGACCGCCGACACCAGCGTCATGAAGGCGCTGAAGAAGATCCGGATGCCGCAGAAGCAGCGCAACCGGGAGTTCTGGCTGCTCCTGTTCGCCTGCGCGATCTCGGGCGCCGCCCTCACGCTCGTGCAGCTGGGAGCGCTGGGCACCATCGACCCGATGATCCTCGTGATCGGAGGGTGCCTGGCCGTGCTGGTCTTCGCGCTGCACGTGGTGCTGCGGGTCGTGGCATCCGACGCCGACCCCTTCGTGCTGCCCATCGCGACCGTGCTCACCGGACTGGGCATCGCGATGATCTACCGCATCGACATCGCGAAGCGGCTGATCGGCTGGGACGCGTACTCGAACAAGCAGCTCGCCTGGACGGCGATCTCGGTCGCCGGAGCGATCGCCGTGGTCATCGCGCTGCGCAACTACCGTCTGCTGTACCGGTACACGTACATCTTCGGGCTCACCGGCATCGTGCTGCTCGTCCTGCCGTTCATCCCGGGCCTGAAGGCCCACGGCGCCAACGCCGACGTCTGGGTGTCACTGGGCGGTTTCGTCTCGTTCCAGCCCGGCGAGCTGGCCAAGATCTGCCTGGCGATCTTCTTCGCCGGATACCTCGTGCGCACCCGCGAAAGCCTCAGCTCGGTCGGCAAACGGTTCCTCGGCGTCACCTGGCCGCGCATGCGCGAGCTCGGCCCCGTGCTCGTCGTCTGGATCCTGTCGCTGCTGATCATCGTCGTGCAGCGCGACCTCGGCACCGGCGTGCTCATCTTCGGCATGTTCATTGCGATGCTCTACGTCGCCACTGGCAAGACCAGCTGGGTGCTGATCGGACTCGCCGGCGTCGCGATCGGAGCTTTCCTCGCCACCCGCATCCTCGCGTATGTGCGTGGCCGCTTCACCAACTGGCTGGATGCCTTCAACCCCGAGATCATCGCCAGGGACGGCGGCAGCTATCAGCTTGTCGAGGGAATCTTCGGCCTCGCCCACGGCGGACTCATCGGCACCGGATGGGGACAGGGCCGCCCGAACGTCACGCCCCTCGCACACAGCGACTACATCATCCCCAGCCTCGGCGAAGAGCTCGGAATCGTCGGGCTGTTCGC
>JAPSIX010000139.1:0-3079 GCA_031178475.1 Microbacterium sp.
ACGCCGACGAGAATGAGGAAGAACGCCGGCGAGCTGGAGTTACCCGTCGTGGCGATCAGCCAGGTGCCGATGAGCGGCGCCACCCCTCCGAACAGCATCGCGCCCACGTTGAAGGGCAGTGCGAAGCCGAGGTAGCGGGAGCGGGTGCCGAACATCTCGGTGAAGTACGACGGGAACACCGCGTCGTTCATCGCGAAGAAGACCAGCGAGAAGACGAGCACCACGGTGGCGAGCAGCACGCCGCCGACCGAGAACAGCGACATGATCGGGTAGGCCAGCACGATGAAGAAGATGCTGGAGATCATCAGCGTGCGCTTGCGCCCGATGCGGTCCGAGAAGTGCGCGGCCAGCGGGATGAGCGCCAGGTACACGACCAGGCCGATCGTGACCACCAGGTTCGCGTTGCCCTCGCTCATGTCGGCCTCTTCGATGAGGAAGGTCGGGATGTAGCTGAGCAGCAGGTAGTACGCGCCCGCGTTCAGCGACATGACGAGCAGCACCTTCAGCATCGACGGAAGGCTGCGGCGCACCTCGGCCCAGCGGTTGGCGGGGGCGCCGCGGCGGCCGACCGGGAGCGCGCGCTGCGCGGCATCCTGCTCCTGAATGCGACGGAACTGCGGGGTGTCCTCGAGGCGGCTCCGCAGCCACAGGCCGAGCACGCCGAGCGGACCGGCGACGAGGAACGGGATGCGCCAGCCCCACTCCTGCATGAACTCGGGCGTCATGGTGGAGTAGAAGACCGTCGCCATCAGCGACGCCAGCAGGAATCCGCCGGCAGCGGCCATCGGCACCACGCTGGTGAGCAGGCCACGACGGCGCGCGGGGGCGTACTCGGCGATGAAGGTTCCCGCCCCGGCGTACTCGCCGGAGGCCGAGAAGCTCTGCGCGATGCGCAGGATGAGCAGCAGGATGGGTGCGGCGATGCCGATCGCTGCGTACGACGGGATGAACCCGATCAGGAACGTCGCGCCGGACATGATCAGGATCGTCGTCGCGAGGATCGTCTTGCGACCGAGCCGGTCACCGAGGGATCCCCAGACGAATGCGCCGAGCGGCCGGACGAGGAACGACAGGGCGAAGATCGCGAACGTGCTGAGCAGCGCGACCGTGCGGTCTTCGTTCACGGGGAAGAAGACGACGGCGATCGTCGTCGCCAGGTAGCTGTAGCTCGCGTAGTCGAAGTACTCGAGCAGCGTGCCGAGCCCGCCGGCGATCAGCACGCGACGCAGCACCGACTGGTCTTCGCCGTCGGTGCTGCCGGCCGCGCGGCCGGCAGTGGGTGTGTAAGCCATGAGATGCTCCTCTTCGAGTCGGGTATTGGCGCTGGAGACTGTCGCTGCCGCTGATCGTCCCACTCGAAGACGCCTGAGGGAATGGCCGCGGTGGACACCGAAGGCAAGCCGGAATGTACGCGGTGGCTAATCCCCTTCGTAGGGCTGGAATCCGCGCGCCTTCAGCGCGAGCCAGAGTTCGGTCTGCGTGTCGATGCTCTCCAGATCGTGTCCGGTGAGCTGCGCTGCGCGCTGGATGCGGTTGCGCACGGTGTGGCGGTGGATGTTCATGCGTTCGGCGGTCGCCTCGATCGACCGATGCTCGACCAGCCAGGTGTGCAGGGTGGCAAGCAGATCTTCGCCGCCGCGGGCTCGCTCCAGTACGCCGAGAGTCGCCGAGGCGAACGCGTCGAGGTACTCGGGCGAGGCGATGCGCAGCAGGAAGTCGTGGGCGCCGCCGTCGCGGTATTCGATGGCGGCGCCGACTCGCTTGCTGGTCTCGACGGCGAGAGCGGCCTGCCGTACGGAGCGGGCGGCGCGGTGCGGCGGGAGCGAGGTGCCGACTCCCGTCGGCACGGTGAGCCCGTACTCGGCGAGGGTCTGCAGCGGATCGGTGTCGACCAGGCACTCCACCACCCGCCCGCGGTGGCGGACCAGCTGGCACGAGAACAGCGCCGCGAGGTCGTCGACGAGCACCTCGGCGTGGACCTCGTCGCGCGCCTCGATCACGAGCCCCCGAAGGGCGGATGCCTGGATGCCGAAGCTGCGCAGCAGGGTCTTCGCGGCGGCTTCGTCCTTGAGGCTGAGCAACCGATCCAGCTGCTGCGCGCGCCGTCGTCGCTCCGGATCGTCCATGAGCCAGTGCCGCTCGTACTCGAGCGCGAGCAGCGAGCGCAGGGCGGGGGCGGCCAGCTCGGCGATCGCTGCGCCGGATGCTGTGCGCGCGAGGTAACCGCGGACGGTGGCGTTGCCGGCGAACGCGCTCACTTCGATCGAGTCGTCCGCAGCACCGGCATCCGCTCGAGGGATCCGCAGGATCTGGCCGAGCCGGGGCGCATCCAGCTCGATCGCGCGCCGCACCGCGGCGACATCGCTCGGGGGAAACTCCGCGCTGCGGGCCAGCGGGCGACCGAGGCGGTCGAAGACGGCGACGGGCTCGGCGGTCTGCCGGTGCCAGTCTTTGATCAGCCGGTCGACGCCCTTGCCGCGCGCGAGAATAGCGGTGAGCTCGATCTGCAAGGCGAGCGCGCGCTGTTCGTCGGAGCGGGTCGTCGACGCCTGGCCGGGCGCCTCGGTGGTCTGAACGGCCATGGCCACTCCTCATCGGACGGGTTCCGGTGTACACCGTGGAGTAAAGCGATACCACTGATTGTACGGTGCGGAGATTGCCGCTGACCACCGGGATTCCTAGCCTGAGGCGGTGGCGTGCACCGGCACGCGGAGCATCAACGTAAAGGAGTGGTCGCATGATCGGTCAGAACGAGTACTACGACGGCAAGGTGCGCAGCCTCGAGTTCCAGAACGAGCAGGGCAACTTCACGGTCGGCGTCATGGAGCCGGGCGAGTGGACCTTCGAGGCCCCCGTGAAGGAGTGGATGCAGCTCGTGCGCGGCACGTGGGACGTGCAGCAGCCCGCCGGCCAGGGCGAGTGGAAGACCTACCACGAGGGCGAGCAGTTCGAGGTTCCCGGCGGCACCGACTTCACCGTCCGCGTGAAGGACACCGTCGCCTACCTCTGCCCCTACACCGGCGACTTCCTCGGCTGGAAGGAAGACGAGTAAGACCAGCCGCGAAAGCCCAGACGGTCC
>JAPSIX010000139.1:3179-5054 GCA_031178475.1 Microbacterium sp.
CGTCTGGGCTTTCAACGTTCACGGGCAACTCGCACGCCGTTCACCTTGACGTCCTACATTGGGTGCGGACACGCGACCGCGCTTAACAAGGCAGCAAATCTTTGTGCGGACGTTACAAACGGAGAGTAGTGTCGTATCCGACACCGCTCGAAGGCGAGAAAGGAACGAAATGGCCCACATGCGGAAGAGGCGCTGGCTCCTCACCGGGATCGCAGCGATCACAGCACTCACACTCACCGGCTGCTCCGGCGCGGCAGAGCCCACCAGCACCGGCGACACCGACGAGGGCACGACGGATGCCGGCGGCACGCTCATCGTCTACACCAACTCCAACAGCGACGGTCGCGGCGAGTGGATCACCGAGAAGGCCAAGGAGGCCGGCTTCGAGATCGAGATCGTCGGCCTCGGCGGCGCTGACCTCACCAACCGCATCATCGCCGAGAAGAACAACCCCGTCGGCGACGTGGTCTTCGGTCTGAACAACATGTTCTTCGAGCAGCTCAAGGCCGAAGAGGCCATCACCGGCTACGAGCCGGAGTGGAGCGGCGAGGTGCCCGAACAGGCCGGCGACGCGAAGGACGGCGCCTACTGGCCGCTCGTCGAGCAGGCCATCGTCACCGTGTACGACGAGAACAAGGTCACCGACCCGCCCGCCGATCTCGAAGAGTTGTACACCGACGAGACCTACAAGGGCCGCTACGAGGTGAACCCGGCTCTCGGCCAGGCCACCCCGCAGCTCGTGCTGGCCAGCATCCTCACCGAGAACCTCGACGAGGGCGGCGACCTGGGCGTCAGCGACGAAGGATGGAAGCTCGTCGAGTCGTACTACGCCAACGGCTCCCCCGCGGTCGAGGGCACCGACCTGTACGCCCGCATCACGCGTGACGAGGTCGACTACGGCGTGCTGCCCTCCAGCGGCATCGAGGCCCGCGATGCCGAGTACGGCACCAAGACCGGCGTCATCGTGCCCGAGTACGGCGTTCCCTACGTGACCGAGCAGATCGCGCCGATCGCCGGCACCGACAACGAGAAGCAGGCCCAGGAGTTCATCGACTGGTTCGGCAGCGCCGAGGTGCAAGGCGAATTCGCCGCCGAGTTCAACGCCATGCCGGTGAACGAGGGTGCGATCGAGCAGGCCAACCCCGAGGTCGTCGAGCTGATGGAGTCGCTGCCCCGACAGGAGATCGACTTCAGCTTCGTGAGCGAGCACCTCGGCGAGTGGGTCGAGAAGGTCACGCTCGAGTACATCGGCTGATCGAGCGAGAAGATGATCAGGTTCGAAGACGTCGAGGTCGCGTTCGGCGACCAGAAGGCCGTCTCGCATCTCGATCTGGAGATCCAGGAGGGTGAGTTCTTCACCCTCCTGGGTCCCTCCGGATGCGGCAAGACGACGGCACTGCGCTCACTGGCCGGGTTCATCGAACCGACCGGCGGGCGGATCCACATCGCCGGGCGGGACGTGACTCGCGTGCCGAGCGAGAAGCGCGACGTGGGCATGGTGTTCCAGAACTACGCCCTGTTCCCGAGCATGAACGTGCGCGAGAACATCGCGTTCGGGCTCACCGTGCAGAAGCAGAAGGTCTCGAAGGCCGAGCAGAACAGGCGCGTCGACGAGATCGCCGACCGCACGGGGCTCGCGTCGTCGCAGCTCGACAAGAACGTCTCCGAACTCTCGGGCGGGCAGCAGCAGCGGGTCGCCATCGCGCGAGCGCTGGTGCTGACCCCGCGCATCCTGCTGCTCGACGAGCCGCTTTCGAACCTCGACGCCAAGCTGCGCGTGCAGCTGCGCGAGCAGCTCAAGGAGCTGCAGCACGAGGTGGGCGTGACCACGGTCTACGTCACCCACGACCAGGAGGAGGCGCTCACCCTCAGCGA
>JAPSIX010000140.1 GCA_031178475.1 Microbacterium sp.
GCCCGCGGCCAACCGGAAGTGAAACGCAACGCAACATGAACCACGAGGTCACAAGCTGAACAGGATCACCACGCACGGTCCGATGATGACCAGCCAGAGGGTGGCCGCGAGGATCAGCATTCCCGTGGCGAACGGTCGGGTCCGGGGGAAGAACATCATCACGATGGTGGCCAGCGCGATCAACACGAACGGCCACACCGCTGCGAGGAAGCCCAGATCGCTGAGCGCGTTCATCGTGGCCAGCATGGCGAACACGCCGAGCAGGTGCGCGGCGAAGCCGATCCCCAGCCCGATGGCGAGCTTGGCGCCGAAGCTCAGACCGGGCCGCTGCGGCATCGGCACGCCCTGCCCGTTGCTCGGTGCGTATCCGGGTGCGACCGGCGGATGCTGCCCGGGCGGCCCCGCGGGGTGACCATACGTCGGCTGACCGTACGGCTGCTGAGCGGGATACGGGCCCGGATGCCCGGGCTGCGCGTACGGGGATGGCGCGGGAGGCGGCGGCGGGGCGTGCCAGGTCTGCTCCGGCGGGGGCGGCGGCACGGGCGTCTCCCACGCCGGCTCCTGAGGCGATTCCGCATGCGGCGGGTCACCCGCTGGCTCCCCCTGCGGCTCTCCGGCGGGGCGGTCGGGGTCGTCAGGCGCGTTGCTCATGGGGCACGGTCCTCTCCGATCGGGCTGTGGCGTCGGCGCGGAAACGGCCGGATCGCAGCATCCAGATGATTCTGACGGCAAGAAGCGGAATCGTCACGAGCAGGAACAGCTGGGGGCGGGTGAGCCCCAGCCACACCACCTCGTTTCCGCGGACGAATTCGACGGCGAACCGGAACACCGCGTACGCCGCCACGTACAGGGTGAGCGTCTCGCCCGGCGCGATCGGGCGGTGCCTCAACCAGAACCACAGGGCGGCGAACGCGGCGAGGTGGAACGCGATCTCGTACACGAAACTCGGATGCAGGGGCACCCCGGCATCCGCCCCGACCCGAGCCGCGGCCGCAGGATCGAGCACGATGCCCCAGCCCGAACCGGTCGGCGTGCCCGGTTTCTCGGTGAGCAGGCACCCGATGCGTCCGATCGCCATCGCGAGCGCCACCGCGGGGGCGAAGAGGTCGCCAGATCTGCCGGGGTATCCGCACAGCCGCTTCGCGACGTGCACGCCCAGCCATGCGCCCACCAGTGCCGACAGCATCGACGCGTTGCCGTACGCCAGCTGATCGACCAGACTCAGGTTCTTCGCCGGATCGAGGTGCTGCGCCCACGTGCCCAAGCGCGCGAACACCGCTGCCCCGACAAGCGCACCCAGCACGAGGTAGGCGATGCGGTGGTCGGTCACCGCCCGTCGGCGCTTCTCGATCGTGAACACGATCCCCGCGGCGAGGACCCCCAGCCCGACGAAGACCGAGTGACTGTCGACGGCGGGCAGCCACGGTACGAGATCGCTCAGCGTCGGGAACACATCACACCGCCAGCATCCGCATCCACAGCATGACCCAGAACGGGATGGCCACGGCGGATGCCGCCGCGACCACCGTCAGATAGGTGAGGACCACCCGGGTGTCACCGAGTCTGCAGCGCGAGCGCATCAGCCCGGCACGACGGGCCCTTGCGTAGCCGGCGATCGCGATCAGGGCGAAGGCGAGCACCGCCACGGGGCCGAGCAAGCAGGCGATGACGGCGACGGTGGTGAACACGCACAACCGCAGCGGATCGAACGGCGGGGCCGGGTCGCCGACCGCGGGGTCGTACTGGTTAAGAGGCGGGCCCTTCGACCGGCTCAGGGACCCAGGGTCCGAAGTCGGCTCGGTCATCGCGCCACCACCGGCAGGCGGGTGCGCCCGCCGGTCTCGCGCACCTCGGTGGTCGTCGAAGCGGGGCGGCCGGTCGCGGTCGACAGGCGGGTCCGCGACAGCGGCGCCCACGCCTGCAGCGCGCAGAACGGCGCACACTGATGTGCCTGCGTCGTCTCGTTCACGGTCGCCACGTGCACGCAGCACTGGGTCAGCCGCTCCTCGATCATCGTGTTGATGTCCATGAACGGCTTGACCGTCACCCGAAGCACCCGCTCGGCGAGCATCGCCCGCATGCGCCCGTGCTGCCCCGGCAGGCGGGATGCGGCGAGGGTCGCGAGCGTGCCGATGCCGAGGTCGCACGCCGAACAGACGTCGCGCCAGATGTCGGCCATCGACGGGTGCGACAGCGACGACTGCTCGCTGAGCAGGTCGAGCAGCGAACTCTTCAGCACGTCGCGGATCGCCTTGTTCACGTTCGAGTCCGCGATGCGGTTGGCGATGAGGTCGGGGTTGAGGTCGAGGAACTCCTTCAGCCGGTCGTGCCCGATGAGCGCGACCAGGGACTTCCACTGGCCGGCGTCGTCTTTGAGGAAGTAGCCCACCGAGCAGCAGTGCGGGTGGCTGCACGGCAGCGCGGTGAGATCGCGCCAGGTGATCTCGTCGTCGGTCTGCGGGCCCAGCCGTGCCAGCACCCCGGTGTGCGTGAGGCGATCCCCGGGGTCGATACCCGCCGAGCGTCCCGATCCGAACACCGGTTGGATCGTCACCCCGCCGACGTACGGCGTCTCCTGCGCACGCCGGATCACCGCGCCGATCTCCTGGTCGTTCACCCCGAGGGCCGCAGTCATCGTCAGAGTGGTGAACACCCCGGCATCCGACAGCCGTTCCAGCGCCCGCTGCTTGAACCGGCGGATGTCCGCGCCGCGATGGTAGGCCGACGCCTCGGCCGACTCGCCGTCGTACTGCAGATACACCTCGACGCGCTCGCGGTGCTTCTTCAGGAACGCGACGAACTCGTCGTCGTTCGCGATCCGCAGGCCGTTCGAGTTCATCAGGATGCGCACGATCGGCCGCGCCACGAGGTGCTCGATGAGCTGCTCGAGCCACGGGTAGAGCGTCGGCTCGCCCCCCGACAGCATCAGCACGTCGATGCGGTCGTTCTCGCGCGCGAGCCGTGCGTCGACCGACGCGAGCACTTCGGCAAGCGGGGCGACGGCGGAGGCGGCGGGGCTCGACTCGGCGAAGCAAGTGGGGCAGCGCAGGTTGCAGTGGTCGGTGATGTCCTCCAGCAGGATGCAGGTGTGCTGCGTCTGCATCTGCGGCAGCCCGTCCTCATACGCCTGCGGCACCGGCTTGAAGTTGCCGACCGTGTCGGGAGTGTGCGCCTTCGTCGGCGCGGTCCACTGCTCGAGGTAGCGCAGGATCTCGGCCGACTCGTCGTACATCGTCGAGATCAGCCCGTGCTCCGGGCACCCGCGCTCCAGCCAGACCGTGCCGTCGCGGTCGGCCAGCCAGCCCGAGAGCCGACGCACCTCGCTGAGCGGCTGGTCGGGCCGCTCCTCGTGACAGGCGGGGCAGAAGGCGTTCACGTACCGGTGGACGCGGTAGTCACGCAACGCCATGCCGGCGCCGGTCTTGTGTGCCATGGCTCCGACACTAGCGGGGCGCGTCGGCGTGCACGGGGGACGCGCCCCGGCTGTGGACAGGTGCATAGAATCGATGCGTGCTGTTCGCAGAGAGCGCCCGCAGGGCGCGGAGGAGGTCCGTCGGCGCGTCGAGCGCCGGCGTCAGAGGCTGAGTGCGCGCCGGTGGCGGACCCCCGTCACCGGCGGTTCGCCGCATCCGGCATCCGCTTCACAGGGTGCCGTTCACCTCCGGCCGCCATGCGGCCCTCTCCTACTCTGCCGCCTTCGGCGGCCGCGCAACAGAAAGCACACGCTCATGCGACCCATCGACGAACGCGCCATCCGCGCATCCTTCCTCAACGCCTCCCGCAAGGAGGCGTCATCTCTGACCCTCCCGCCCGGTTTCGACCAGATCGACTTCGACCGGCTCGACTATCTCGGCTGGTCCGATCCGAAGTTCCCGCGCCGCGCCTACGTCATCGCCGAGAACGGCGACCGCACCGTCGGCATCCTGCTGCAGCGCGCCGAGCAGCGCATCACCCGCAAGGCGCTGTGCTCATGGTGCGAAGACGTCACCCTGCCCGAGGACGTGCAGTTCTTCGCGGCGCGCAAGGCGGGCGCGGCCGGACGCAACGGCGACACGATCGGCACGCTCATCTGCGCGAACTTCCGATGCTCCGTGAACGTGCGCCGTCTGCCTCCGCTGGCGTACGAGGGATACGACCGCGAGCTCGCGCGCGACCTGCGGATGCTGCGGCTGCGCGAGCACGTCGCCGCCTTCGTCCGCGAACTCGGCTGAGGCCGGGCTCAGCCGGCGTGCGAGCGGACGTGCTCCCACGCCGGCCGGGCCAGGCGACCCGACAGCTCGGTGAACACCTCGACGCTGCGGGCTCCCGGCCAGTCGTCGGGCAGCAGCTCGGCGGGCAGCCCCGGGTCGATGTAGGGCAGCACCCGCCAGCTGTCGATCAGCCGCACGTAGGCCGCGAACGACTCGAGGTCGTCGAGAGCACGAGCGGATGCCAGGAAGCGGTCGTGCTCGGCGCGCAGCGCCTCCAGGTCCCACCACGACGCGGCCGCGTGGTGCAGCGCCACCGACGGCCGCGGATCATGCGCGGTGAAGAGCGTCGCGAACTGCCGGGCGCCGAGGTCGTCCAGCAGCAGCTCCACCTCGTCCTCGAGGTGCCCTGGCGTGATCCACAGCCCCGCGGCGACCGCACCGGCTCCGAGGAACTGCAACCGTCGCCGCACCTGGTGGCGCAGATCGCGCCGGCTCTCCGGCACGGTCACCGACACGAGGCACCACGGGTCGTCGGCAGACATCGTGCGCACGTGGAAGATCCGGCGGTCGCCGCGCTCCAGCATCCGCACCGCCGCGGGGTTGAGCGCGTACGATGCGTCCTCGGCGGCGAGGAGCACCCCCTTCTGCTTCAGGCGGGCGATCGCCGTGCGGGCTCGGCCGTCGGTGATGCCGAGGTCACCGGCCAGGCGCACCAGCGCCGCAGCCGACACCGTGCCGCCGAGGCGCCGCAGGTACAGCCCGACGACCGTGCGCAGCAGCGACGTGGCGCTGCCCGGCCGCGCCTCGATGTCGTCGAGGACGGCCGTCGTCGGGTGGGGGATGGGTTCGGCCG
>JAPSIX010000141.1 GCA_031178475.1 Microbacterium sp.
CTGATCGACGAGCCGGTCACCATCACGAGCGAGAACGCGGTGCCGCTGCTGCTCAACGAGGTCTACACCATGTTCCCCACCGGGCTGGAGCAGGACGCGTTCTTCGCCGCCGCCGCCCGCTCGGTGTTCGGCGCGCTGACGTCGGGCAACGCCGAGCCGAAGGCCTTGCTCGACAGCCTGCTGAAGGCTGTCGACGAGAACCGGCTGCTGTACGCCCCGGCATCCGAGGCCGAGGCGAAGCTCGTCGCGGAGTCGAAGCTCTCGGGCCGGCTGCCCAGCAGCAACGAAGACACCACGGTGCTCGGCGTATACGTGAACGACACCACGCAGAGCAAGATGGACTTCTACATGCAGCTCGACGTCGCCGCCACCTCCACGCAGTGCGACGCGCCGGATGCACCGGTGTTCGGTACGACGGCGACACTGACGAACACCATTTCGCCGGAGGCTGCGCGCGACCTTCCCCGCGCCATCCACACGACGCGATACTTCCCCCAGGGCGACGTCGCCACCGACCTCGTGTTCTACGGCCCCGTCGGCTCGACCTTCTCCTCTGCTACCGTCGACGGCCAGCCCGTCAAGGCCTCCGGCGTGCAGCATCTCGGGCGCGGCGCCGTCAAGGTGCGCGTGATCAACAAGCCGGGCCAGACCCGCACCGTGGCCGCTCAGTTCACCGGCGCGGCCGGCGAATACGGCCCGGTCGAGGTGCGCCACACCCCGATGGTGCGCCCGGTGCCCGTGGACGCCCAGGCGCCCGGCTGCGGTTGACCGACCCAGTCAGGCGCCCGGGGTGCTGCGCGGTCGTTCGCCGTGCAGCACCTCATACACGTCGGCGATGAACTCGTCGATCGCGTCGTACCCCGACACGGGGCCACCAGCGAGATAGCCGTCCGCTCCGATGAGCAGGGCCGTCGGCGTCGGCCAGTCCGCGATCGATGCGCGCACCAGCCTCTCCGGATCGTGAATCGACTGCTGTCCGGCCTGCTCGGTGAGCCCACTCTCCCCCGGAGGCTTCGACAGCAGGAACCGCACCGACACCTCGGGTAGGAGCGCGCGCCAGCGCGGCATCGCCTCGATCGCCGGTAGACATGACCCGCAGTTGTCCGTGACGGCGAGCAGCAGCACCGGGCCGCGCGCGGCGAGGTCGCGCAGGTTGACCGTGACGCCGCTGGCCAGCGTCACCGGCACCGCTGGGGTGCGGCCCCGGACGTACTCCCCCGGGTCGCCGGTCGCGGCTGAAGCCGCACTTCCGGGCACGACCGGGATGCCCGTTTCGACCGCGGTCGGGATGTCCGGCTCCCACAGCGACAAGGCCGCAGTGAGCCCTGCGGCAGCAAGGCCCGGCACCCACGCCCAGCCGTCGCCGAGCGACGCCAACACGCCGCCGAGAACGGGCGTGGCCCAGATCACGCCGGCCGAGATCAGCGCCAGTGCGAGGAACCAGACGTTGCGAGCGACGGTGACGGGCGTGATCCGCCGACTGCGTCCGAAGCAGCTGCAGGCGGCATCCGGGCCCTGTCGTCGGCTCCGCACGATCAGGGCGAGGTAGGCGCCGAACAGCACGACGGCAGCCGCGGCGACCACCGTGCCGACGACTCCACCCAGAGAGATCAGCGCGACCGCCAGCAGCAACTCGCCGTAGGGGTGCAACAGCAGCAGCCACCTGCGACGCAGTGCCTCCGGCACGCCGAGCTGCTGCCAGCCGTCCAGCGTGTCCGGGTGACGCAGCTTGGCGACGGCCCCTGAGATGAGCACGGCCGCGACGATCAACGGAGCCGCCAGTACCGCTTCGGGCATCATCACCCCTCCTCGACGATCAGTCCGGCTTCGGCGAACGCCCGCCGGTACCGGTCCAGTTCCGCCTCATCTCCCGGCGAGGACGCCGAGTCTGAAGCGATCGTGCGCCAGGCCGCGGCGGCCGTATCCGAGAGCACGACGATCGGCCCCTCGGGCAGCGGGGCGACGTAGACGACCTCACCCGAGTCGAACACGCCGACGTCGGCCGCCGGCAGGTGTCGGTTCATGACCGCCTCCCGCGCAGAATGGCGCTCGCCCCGCCCCGCAGACGCCGCGCCGTGGCCTTCACGATGTCGCGCACCTCCGGGTCTCGCCCGAGCTCGTGAGCAAGCCGCGACCGGTTGGCCATCGGCGCGCGTGCCACGGTCTGCACCGCTTCCCACGGGGTCCTGGCCGCCAGCACTCGCCCCCACCACTCGCCGGCACGGCTGCCGCCCTGAGAGATCGACTTCCACAATCTGTACTCGCGTCGCAGCCGATGCGTCTCGAGTTCGCCCAGAGTCACGGCGCAGGCGACGTCCGCCCCGAGCGTGCGCACCAGCTCGATTCGCCGCTCGCGATCGGATTGGGTCTGCTCCTGCCACACCCGCTGCGCTTCCGGGCCGAGATCGCGCAGGTTGCGGGCAGCGTTGAGCATCAACAGCACCACCTGCCCGTCAACGGCAGGAACGGCGCATCGCACGCCCACGGCGTCATGTTCACCGTGTCCCTCCCACAGCGTGTCGAAGGCGCGCCGATCGCCGACACGGATGCCGGGAAAGCGCCGGTGCAGATCGAGAAAGCCCCAGTCCGGGTGGTGGTAGGTCTGCGCGTGGCCGAAGGGAGAGCCGTCGAGAAACGTGCTGTACACGCGCCAGCCGTTCTCGACGAGCCGTGCGTGCATGTCCTTCACCCTGCGCGGGTCCACGAGGACGTCGACATCCGACCCGATATGTGGCTGACGTCGGATGCCGGCGTCGAGCGTGTCCCCCTTGATGTGCAGCAGGCGGATGCCGGCGCGCCGGGCGACCACCTGCACGGCGGCGCGCCCGAATCGCAGCCGGACGCCGAGCGGCACATGCGATGTGTCCGGCTGTTCTTCGGCGGCACTTCGCTCCACAGCGCCAGCCTAGGCCCACGATCGTGCCCTGCGGCGAGAGGCGACCAGCCGGTACAGGTCGGCGTGCGCGCGTGCCACGGCGGCGTCGTCGAGCAGGCCGGATGTGCGCACGGCGGCGGCCGACAGCCGCTGCCGCAATCCCGGATCTGCCGCGAGACGCCGCAGCGCTTCGCCGAGCACGGCGGGATCGCGGGGGCCCACGGCGAGGCCGTTGATGCCGTCCTCCACCCACTCGGTCGGGCCGCCCTCGGCCGCGACGATCGTGGGCAGTCCAGCGGCGAGGTACTGCAGCACGTTCTGTCCGAGCGGTTCCGGCCGCGTGGAGTACTGCACCGCGACGTCCCAGCCGGCCAGCGCTCGGGCGGTGTCGTCCACGTGCCCGAGCAGCCGCACGCGGTCACTCACACCGAGCTCGACCGCCCGAGCCCGCAGTCGTTCCGCGAACGATTCGTGTTCGAACGGCGCCCCGCCCGCGAATTCGAGCACCTCGTGGCCGTGCGGGAACGCCCGGGCGAACGCCTCCAGCAGTTCGGCCTGACCCTTCCACGGGTCGATGCGCGCCAGCATCCCGATCCGCACCGGTCCTTCTCTCAGGGTTCGAAGCGGCGAGAACACCAGTCCGGCGGCGCTCGGAATCACGACCGAGACGGCGGCGGGGCGCAGGTAGGGCGCCGCCGACGCAAGCGTCGTACGCGAATTCGCGATCACTCCGTCGGCGCGCGGCAGCACCAGACGCGTCATCAGGGCGTGACCGAGGCGGCCCAGGCTCTCCTCATCGACGAGGTCGCGAAGATGCACGACCAGTGGTATGCGGGATGCCTGCAGTGCGAGCGCGGCATACGCCGCCGCGCGCGTGCTGTTCGCTGCGACGACATCACCGGTGCGGACCAGCGGGTGCATCCGGGTGAGAACCGCCTGCACGATCAGCCGGGATGCCAGGCCCGCGAGACGCCGGGCCGACCCGTCGCTGCCTCCGCTGCCCTGCCGCACTCCGCTCGCGCGGCGCACGACTCCGGCGGGGAGCAGGTCGAACGCGTCCACGTCGTCGACGGCGGGGACCAGCACGGCCGGCACCCAGTCGGGTTGCGCGCGCAACAGCCTGATCAGCGCGAGCTCAGCGCCGCCCCGCACGGTCGTGTGGTCCAGATGCACGACGCGAGGTGCACTTCTCCCCAGTTTCTGTGCGTGCACAGAGGCCTCCCCAGCACCTCTGCCGCCGAGGCCTCCCCAGGCGCGTGTTCGGCGGCTATGGTTGCTCTCACAGCATATCTGGGGAGGCTGCGTGCGGGTGCTGCGAATTTCGCACAGCGCCACCGTGCCTGCATGGCGGGGGCGGGAGCGGGCGCTCCGTGCGGCCGGGGTGGACGTCACTCTGATCGCCGCGCGCGACTGGCATGCCGGCGGGGCACCGGTGACGCTGTCGTCGACCGACGACGACCCGGTCATCGGTGCGGCGACCGTGGGACGGCATCCGGCTCTTTTCCTGTACGCGCCCCGGCCGCTGTGGCGCGCACTCGGCCAATCATGGGATGTCATCGACGTGCACGAGGAGCCCTTCGCGCTGAGCACGGCTGAGATCCTGCTGCTGCGCGTGCTGCGCGGAAACCGTGCTCCGGTGGTGCTGTACACCGCCCAGAATCTGTCGAAGCGCTACCCGCCGCCGTTCCGATGGCTGGAGCGCTGGGCGCTGCGCACCGCTTCCGGCGTCTCCGCGTGCAACGCCGAAGCGGCGCGGATCGTCGAGCGGAAAGGGTTCCCGGGGCGAGCGCGGGTGATTCCTCTGGGTGTGGATGTGGACGACGCGAACACGACCGCTGCCCGGGATGCGGCACCGGACGGCGCCGTGAGAGTGGGGATGCTGGGGCGGCTCGTTCCGGAGAAGGGCCTTGTCGTGCTGCTCGACGCACTGCGCGAGCAGCCGCGTCTGCGCGCGCGGATCGCCGGTGCGGGACCGCTCGCGGCGGAGCTGGGCTCGCTGGCGAGCGAACGCGGTGTGAGCGACCGCGTGGAGCTGCTCGGACCGGTGCCGCCGGAGCGGGTGACGGACTTCTACCGTTCGATCGACGTACTCGCTGTGCCGTCGATGGCGACTCCGCGCTGGACGGAGCAGTTCGGCCGGGTCGCCGTGGAAGCCATGGCCGCC
>JAPSIX010000142.1 GCA_031178475.1 Microbacterium sp.
TGCACTCGAGCGAGTACCGCCGGCCTGACCAGCTTCCTCCCGGTCGCGTGCTCGTCGTCGGTGCGGCGCACTCGGGCACCGATATCGCATACGAGCTGGCCGCCACGCACCCGGTCACGCTGTGCGGCCGCGACCCGGGGCAGATCCCGTTCCGGCCCGAGGACCGCAGGGCGCGCATCCTGCTGCCACTCATGATCTTCGCGTGGCGCCACGTCCTGACACGGCGCACGCCGATGGGCAGGCGGATGATGGGGGCGATCCGCCGCGGCGGCGGCCCCATGATCCGCATCCACCGTGAGGACCTCGCCGCGCGCGGCGTCGTGCGGCACCTGAGCCGGTTCGCCGGGGCGCGAGACGGTCTCCCCCTGCTCGCGGACGGCACCGTGATCGAGGCCGCCGGCGTCGTGTGGGCCACCGGATACCGGCTGGATCACGGCTGGCTGGACATCCCGATCGTCGGCGAAGACGGGTACCCGCGGGAGTACCGCGGCGTCGCGGAGGAGGTACCGGGGCTGTTCTTCTGCGGGCTGCCGTTCCAGTTCGGGTTCGGCAGCATGGTGTTCCCCGGGGTCGGCCGGGACGCCGAGTTCGTGGCCCGCCGGATCGCCGCAGGGATCACGGCACGCGCGAAGGCTGTCGCCTGACCGGAGCGCGCCGTATCGTCGAACCGATGGACATCGTCGAGGCACTGCAGCGTGCTCGCGACGCCTACGAGCGCCGCGAGTGGCTCACTGCGTTCCAGACGCTGTCCAGGGCCGGCGACGCCCTGTCCGCCGCGGACCTGGCCGACCTGGGCACGGCCGCGCACCTGGCCGGCCGCCACGACGACTTCGTCCACGCGATGTCACGAGCGTGCCAGCTGTACGAGCAGAACGGGGAGATCGCGCGGGCGGTGCGCTGCGCCGCGTTCCTGGTCGACGTGCTCGTATTCCGCGGCGAGGTCGCGGTGGCGGGCGGCTGGATGGGTCGCGGTGAACGGCTCGCGTCCGTCCTGCCCGAAGAGGATGCCGCCGTGGGGCATCTGCTGTTCAGCGGCGTCCTGTCGGAGGTCATGGCGGGGCGCCCTGACGCGGCGGTCGGCCGGGCGCAGCGGGCGCTCGCGATCGCCGAGCGCACCGGCGACGTCGAGTTGCGGGCGAAGGCGCTGATGGGTCTGGGGCGGTGCCGCATCCTGCTCGGCGACGTGCCCGCGGGTCTCGCGCTGCTGGATGAAGCGATGATCGGCGTGCTGACCGGCGAGCTGTCGGCGGTGGATGCCGGGCGCGTGTACTGCTCCTGCATCGAGGCGTGCCAGGAGATCGGCGAGTTGCAGCGGATGTCCGAATGGACGCTGGCGCTGGGCGTCTGGTGCGACCGCCAGCCGGAGCTGGTCGCCTTCACCGGGCAGTGCGCGCTGCATCGCGGTCAGATGATGCGCGCGCATGGCGCCCTTGAGAGCGCCGCCGACGAACTCGAGCACGCCGCCACGCGCTACCAGGCCATCGACATGCCGCAGGCCGCAGGCGCGGCACTGGCCGAGATGGCGGAGGTGCATCGCCGCCGCGGGGATCTGCGTGCCGCAGCGGTCGCGCTGGAACGGGCGCGAGCGTACGGCTACATGTCGCGGGTCGAGGAGATGCTGCTCCGCTTCTCCACGGGAGACCGCGAGTCCGCCGTGGCGTCCGCTCGGCGCATGCTGGCGTCGCAGGCGCCGGCATCCCGCCGTGCACGGATGCTGCCGGCCGTCGCCGAGGTCCTCGTGGTCGCCGGAGGTGAGGACGAGGCGGCGCAGGCGGTGTCGGCTATGGAGCAGACGGCGGCGACGCTGGGCACGGCGACCGCCGCCGCCCAGGCGACCCTCGCCCGCGGACGCCTGGCGGCGCGTCTCGGCCCGGACTCCGCAGAGCCGCTGCTGCGCGAGGCGGCATCCGCGTTCCGCCGGCTGGACTGCCCCTGGGAGGCGGCGCAAGCGCACCTCGCTCTGGCCGAGCTGCTGGACGACGAGGACGAGCGGGCCGCGGCGGCGGACCTGCTGCGCCCGGATGCGGACGAGAGCGGTCCGCTGTCGCGACGGGAGACGGAGGTGCTCGGCCTGGTCGCTGCCGGCCATTCGAACCGGCGGATCGCCGAGACTCTGCATCTGAGCGAGAAGACCGTCGCGCGTCACCTGTCGAACATCTTCGTCAAGCTCGGTGTGTCATCGCGCACGGCTGCGGCCGCCTGGGCGCACGCACGCCGCCACGGGTAGCCCGCCCACAGCGCTGCTCCGGGAACGGGGAAGCCCGCCGCAGGCGGGGCCTGCGGCGGGCTTCGGGTCGGCGGATCAGGCGCCGCGACGACGCTTCGCGACGAGCGCCAGACCCAGCGTCAGCAGCAGCGCCGCCAGCACGAGGTACGGCGTGGAGTCCGCACCCGTGGTGGCCAGGTCGCCGCCGCCACCCGCGCCACCGGCACGGGTGACCGTCAGCTGAGCGGTCACCTCCGCCCCGTCTGGCTGAATCGCAGCGAGGGTGTGGATGCCGGCCGCGGTGTTCTTCGGGATGGTGACCGTGACCGAGAACGTGCCGTTCTCGCCGGCGGTGACCGTGCCGATCCGCACCGGCGTCGAGCGCAGCTCGAACACGAGCTCGATACCCGCCTCGAAACCTTCGCCCGTGACCGTGACCGTGCCGCCGGCGGCGACCCTGCTCTTGTCGAGACGGATCTCGCCCTCGGCGACCGGCGCCGCAGAGAACAGCACCGGGATCTCCACCATGGTGCCGGTGCCGGCGACCGTGACGGTCAGCGTCTGCTGGCCGTAGACGCCCTCCGGGACGACGAACCCGAGGCTGGCCCGCCCGACCTCGTCGGTGGCGTCGACCACCGTCGTGTCGATCGTCGAAGTCGCCAGCTCATGGTCCCCGAGCGCCAGCGACACGGACGTCGGCGCCGGCTCCCCTGCGCTGAACGCGAGCGACGACAGCGAGACCGTCACCTCGTCACCGGCGCCGTACCCGTCGGCATCCGCCGGGCTGAGCACCACACCGACCGCACGCTGGGCGTAGTCGGGCGAGGCGGTCGTGTTCTCCGAGAACCAGTCCACCATCGACTGCAGGTCGATCTTGCCGGTGTCCTTCTTGTTCGCGCCCTCGGCGAGGGTGGCGAAGTTGTCGCCACCGCCTGCGAGGAACGAGTTCGCCGCGACGAGGTACGTCTGCTCCGGATCGATCGGTGCGCCGTCGAGGGTGATCGACGTGATGCGCTCGCCCTGCGCGGCCGTCGGGTCGTAGGTGTACTGCAGACCCTTCGACACGCCGAGCTTCAGGAACGGACGGCTCGCGCCTTCGGGCTGCCACTGCTCCTCGAGCACGGCCTTCAGCTGCTCACCGGTCAGGTCGAGCGTGACCAGCGTGTTGGCGAACGGCTGCACCGTCGCCGCCTCGCGATAGGTCACGTTTCCGTCCGGATCGCCCTCGCCGCTGGACGCGTAGGTGAGGTTGGCGCGCAGACCTCCCGGGTTCATCAGTGCGATCTCGGCACCCGTCGACCACTTCTGCACGTCGGCGACGAAGTTGCCGATCGTCGACTCGCCGCCGCGGTTCTCGGTCTCGCCGTCGCTCTGCCGAGCACGGTTGAAGTCCGCGGTGATCTCACCGACCTTGACCGCACCGAGCTTGTCGGCCTCGATCTTGGCGGCGTCGACGATCTCCTGCACCTCGGGCACCGCCGGGTAGAGGGCCTTCCCGTCGGCGGTCAGCGGGACGATGCGGTTGGTGATCGAGAGGATCTCCTTCGTGTCGCGGTCGACCTGGATGTTCATCTTGCCCAGGTTCTCGCCGTACTGACCGGCCGAGACGACCGGACGGCCGTCGATGACGTGGTTGTACGCGAGGTGGGTGTGCGCCGAGACGATCGCGTTCACATCGTGATCCACACCGTAGACGATCTCGCCGAGCGGCGAGTCGGGCGTGATGCTGGACAGCTCGACGGTCGCTGCGCCCTCGTGCACGAGCAGGATGACGACATCCGCCTCGCCGTTGGCCGGGTCGCCGTCGCGCAGGTCGTCGGCGACGGCATTCACCGAGTCGACGATGCTGCGCACCTCGAGCCCCTCGATGCCCTGCGGCGACACCAGCGTGGGCAGGTCCTCGGTGACGGCGCCGACGAATCCGACGCGGACGCCCTCGAGCTCCTTCACCCATGCCGGCGCCAGAGCCGGCTCACCGGTCTCGGTGAGGAACACGTTCGATGAGATGTACTCCCAGTCGGCGCGGTCCTGCACGCGGTCGCGCAGATCCGCCCAGCCCTTGTCGAACTCGTGGTTGCCCGCCGCGCTCACCTCGAGCCCGGCGAGGTTCAGCGCGTCGATGGTCGGGTTGTCGTCCTGGATGAACGACGTGAACGTCGACGCGCCGATCAGGTCGCCGGCGCCGGCGAAGATCGTGTTCGGGTTCTCCTCCCGGAACTGCTTGACCGCTCCGGCGATCACGGCGGCACCGGCGGATGCCCGGTCGGCCTCGATGCGTCCGTGGAAGTCGTTGATCGTCACAACGTCGATGTTGACGGGCGGCTCCGTCGCCGAGACGCCGACGACGACCGGGTCGTGGTCGCTCGAGCGGTACGGGGTGCCGGCCTCGGTGGCGGCGTACGCGTAGCCGCGGTCGCCCCACTCGGGCGAGTTGATCGTCCACACACCGGCGCCGGTGATCGACTTCGCCAGCGACGGCGAGGCGATCACGTGATCGAGCGAGCCGAGCTCGCCGTCGAACGTGTAGGTGTACTGGCCCTTCGCCTTGGCGGGCACGGTGTTGACCCAGCCGGCGTCCGCGAAGACCTGGATCGGGTCCTCCTGGCTGTAGGCGTTGAAGTCGCCGATCAGCAGCATGTCCTCACTGCCGGAGTCCTCGGCCAGCGTCTCGGTGAAGGCCAGCAGCGACTCGGCCTGCCTGACGCGATCAGCGTTGAAGTGCCCCTGGCCGTCGGCCGGCTCGGCGCCGTCGCCCGACTTCGACTTGAAGTGGTTCGCGACGACGGTGACCACGCGACCGTCGATGTCGAACGCCTG
>JAPSIX010000143.1 GCA_031178475.1 Microbacterium sp.
CGCTCGATCCCGTTGACCCGCAGTGTCTTGACGATGTTCTCGGCGACAGTGACCATGCCGCGAGGGTAGGCCGCAGCGTCGGTCGGCGCGACGGGGTTGCGGAACGGCTTCGCAACCCTCAACCCCGCCGAAACCGAGAGGCCCCGCACCGGCGGACCGGATGCGGGGCGTCTCGTGGCGGCTCAGGCCTTGCGGATGAGTTTCTTGTTGACGAACTCGTCGGCGGCGAGCAGGCCGAGCTCTCGCGAGGTGCCGCTGCGCTTGACACCGCCGAAAGGCAGTTCGGGGCTGTCGGCGAGGACGAGGTTGACGTAGACCATGCCCGCCTCGATGCCGTTCGCCACGCGCTCCGCCTGCTCGGGGTCGGTGGTGAACACGTATGAGCCGAGGCCGAACGGGGTGTCATTGGCGAGCTTCACGGCCTCGTCCTCATCAGCGACGCGGTAGACGACGCCGGCGGGGCCGAACAGCTCCTCGCGATACACGTCCATCTCGGGCGTGACGTCGGCGAGCAGCGTCGGCGCGAAGAACGTGCCCTCCCTGGTGCCACCGGTGAGCAGCGTCGCCCCCTGCGCCACGGCGCCGTCGATCTGCTGCTGCAGCCGCTCCGCGGCCGCGAGCGACGACAGCGGGCCGAGCACGGTGTCCTCGTTGGTCGGGTCCTCGGCCTGGACTGCGGCGAGGCCGGCGACGAATTTCTCCACGAACTCGTCGTACAGCTCGTCGACGATGATGAACCGCTTCGCTCCGTTGCATGACTGGCCGTTGTTGTCCAGGCGTGCGTCCACGGCGTTCTGCACGACGGCATCCAGGTCCTCCGCGCTCAGCACGATGAACGGGTCGGACCCGCCCAGCTCGAGCGCGACCTTCTTGAGGTTGCGTCCGGCGACCTCGGCCACGGCCGCGCCGGCGCGCTCGGAGCCGGTGACCGAGACGCCGTGCACGCGCGGGTCGGCGATGATCGTCGCGGCCTGCTCGTTCGTGGCGTACACGTTCACGTACCCGCCGTCGGGCAGGCCGGCGTCGCGGTAGATCGCCTCGAGTGCGGCCGCCGACTCGGGGCACTGCGGAGCGTGCTTGAGGATGATCGTGTTGCCGACCGCGAGGTTGGGAGCGGCGAACCGCGCCACCTGGTAGGCGGGGAAGTTCCACGGCATGATGCCCAGCAGCGCACCGAGCGGGGCGCGCCGGATCACCCCGGTGCCCTCACCGAGGATGTCGATCGGCTGGTCGGCCGTGATCTTCTCGATGTTGTCGGCGTAGAACTCGATGATGTCGGCGGCGAAGTCCACCTCGCCGACCGCGGCGGCGACGGGCTTGCCCATCTCGCGGACGATGATCTCGGCGAGCTCGTCGCGGCGCTCACGGTGCAGCTCGGCGATCCGGCGGACCACCGTCGCCCGCTCGGCCGGCGGCGTGGCGCCCCAGCTGACCGCGGCGGCCGCGGCGCGCGCGACGGCATCCTCGATCTGCTCGTCGGTGAAGGTGTCGAAGGTGGCCTCGGTGGTTCCGGTGGCCGGGTTGACGACGGCGTAGTCGGTCATGTCGGTTCCTCTCGTGGAATGCGGATGCTGGCGGGGCCCTTCGACAAGCTCAGGGACCCAAAAACGTCAGGTGGGAATGAGCGTGTACTTGGTGGAGAGGTACTCGTGGATGCCCTCGAGTCCGCCCTCTCGGCCGATACCGGACTGCTTGACACCGCCGAAGGGAGCTGCGGCGTTGGAGACCACACCCACGTTGAGACCCATCATCCCAGTCTCCAGCGCGTCGATCATGCGGTGGCCGCGGGCGAGGTCCTCGGTGAACACGTACGAGACCAGACCGTACTCCGTGTCGTTCGCGAGGCGAACGGCATCCGCTTCGTCGGAGAAGGTCGCGATGGCGAGCACCGGGCCGAAGATCTCCTCGCGCAGGATCGCGCTGCCGGGCACGACGTCGGTCAGCACGGTGGGCTCGTAGAACGTGCCCTCCCCCTCTCGTGCCTTGCCGCCGGTCAGCAGGCGGGCGCCGCGGTCCACGGCGTCGCCGACCAGCTCGGAGGCCTTGGCCACGGCATCCGAATCGATCAGTGGACCGATCGCCACGCCCTCTTCCGTGCCGCGGCCGATCTTCATCGCCCGCACCCGCTCGGTGACGCGGCGGGCGAACTCCTCGGCGATGTCCTCGTGCACGATGAAGCGGTTCGCCGCCGTGCAGGCCTGACCGATGTTGCGGAACTTCGCCGCGAGCGCGCCGTCGACGGCCTTGTCTAGGTCGGCGTCGTCGAACACGACGAACGGCGCGTTGCCACCGAGCTCCATCGACACCCGCAGCACGCCCTCGGCGGCCTGCGCGATGAGCTTGCGGCCCACCTCGGTCGAGCCGGTGAACGACAGCTTGCGCAGACGAGGGTCGGCGATGATCGGGGCCGACAGTGCGCTCGAGCGCGACGTCTGGACCACGTTCACGACGCCAGCCGGCACACCGGCCTTCTCGAGCAGCGACGTGAAGAACAGGGTGGTCAGCGGAGTCAGCGCCGGGGGCTTGATCACGACCGTGCAGCCGGCGGCGAGCGCGGGGGCGATCTTGCGGGTCGCCATCGCGAACGGGAAGTTCCACGGCGTGATGAAGAACGACGGGCCGACCGGGCGCTGCGACACGATCATCCGGCCGGTGCCCTCGGGGTTGGTGCCGTAGCGGCCGGCGATGCGCACGGCCTCCTCGCTGAACCAGCGCAGGAACTCGCCGCCGTAGACGACCTCGCCGCGCGCCTCGGCGAGCGGCTTGCCCATTTCCAGGGTCATCAGCAGGGCCAGGTCCTCCTTGTGCTCCTGCACGAGGTCGAACGCCCGGCGCAGGATGTCGCTGCGCGTGCGGGGTGCGGTCGCGGCCCAGGAGTCCTGCGCGGCGACGGCGGCGTCGAGGGCGCGGATGCCGTCGGCAGGCGTCGCGTCGGCGATGGACGCGATGACGTCGCCGGTCGCCGGGTCGTGCACGTCGAAGGTCGCGCCGCTCTCGCCGTCGATCCACTCGCCCCCGATGAAGAGGCCGGTCGGGATGCTGTCGAGCAGCGCCTGCTCGGTCTGAGTGCTCATGGATTCTCTTTCTCTCTGAGGAGGTGCGGGTTCTCTCTGAGGAGGTGCGGGTCAGCGACGGCGGATGCTCGCCGGGGCTTCCCTACCCAGTGTCTCTCCGCGGAAGAACGCGGGGCGGCGAATCGACTGCCAGATCATGATCGCGACACCCGCGAGGATGACGGTCACTCCGAGCACGAACACGAGGCCGACGCCGCCGATGCTCGATCCGCTGCCGTACGCCGGGTCCATCGAGTCGATCAGGGTCGTCACGAACAGCACCGCCAGGATGCCGCCGCCGACGAGCGGGAACAGGAACGTGAAGAAGAAGCTCCGTGCGGAGTCGAACCACTGCTTGCGGAAGTACCAGACGCACGCGAACGCGGTCAGCCCGTAGTAGAAGCAGATCATCATCCCGAGCGACAGGATCGTGTCGGTGAGTACGCTCTCGCTCAGCAGCCGCATCACGGCGTAGAACGCCGACGCGACGATCGCGGAGACGATGGTGGCGTAACCGGGGGTGAAGAACCGCGGACTCACCTTCGCGAACTTCGGCGGCAGAGCGCCGTAGTAGCCCATCGCGAGGAGCGTACGCGCGGGCCCCACCGCAGTCGATTGCAGCGACGCCGCGGAGCTCGAGAGCACCGCGAGCGACACCAGGAACGCGAGCGGCCCGAGGATCGGGTCGGAGAGGGCGAAGAACACGTTGGCCGAGATGTCCTCGTTCGCGAGGCCGAGGCCCGCCGTGCCGACGCCGGCGAACATGATGAGGCCGATCGAGATGAGCAGGTACAGGCTCACGACTGTGATCACGGTCACCACTGCCGCGCGCCCCGGGGTCTTCTCCGGGTTCTTGGTCTCCTCGTTCATGGTGAGGACGACATCCCAGCCCCAGAAGATGAAGATCGAGAGGGACAGACCGGCGGCGAACGCGCTGAAGGTCGGCACCTCGAACGGGTTGAACCACGACCAGGAGAACGCCGTCGGCTCCGGCGCCTCACCGTTGATGGCCTTGAAGATGGCCACCACCGCGAAGACGACCAGCACGAGCACCTGGAAGCCGACCAGGACGAACTGGAACTTCTGGGTGGTCTGCATGTCGCGGTACGAGACGAGGGTCGCGCCGAGCATGAACAGCAGACACACCACGACGTTGATGATCGGGTTGAATGCGAGGGCGGCGATGCCGGGATTGCCGGAGAGCTGCGCGATCAGAAGGAAGAGGAACTCGACGGCGATCCCGGCGAGATTGGACAGCACGATCACGGTGGCGGCGACCAGGCCCCATCCGGTCATCCAGCCGATCCACGGGCCGAAGGCGCGGACGCCCCAGGTGAACGAGGTGCCTGAGTCGGGCATCACGCGGTTGAGCTCGCGGTAGCCGAATGCGGTCAGCAGCATCGGGATGAAGCCGACGAGGATGATGGCGGGCACCTGCGTGCCGGCGACGGCGACGGTGGGGCCGAGCGAGGCGGTGAGGGTGTACGCCGGGGCGATCGTGGAGACGCCGATCACGACTGCGCCGAGGACGCCGACGGCGCCGACGCTGAGACCCTTCTGGGAGATCCCCGAGGTCACTCCGGATTCGGGCTCCGTCGCCCGTTCGATGCTGGTCATCAGCGGTCTCCTGCTTCAGCGCGGGTGCGCGGTACGACGATCATGGGAATGGGCAGTTCACGCAGCATCTTCGCCGCTGTTGAACCCAGGAAGAGGCGTCGGGGCTGTGCGAGCCGCGACGAGCCGACGAGGACGACCTCACCGCGCAGCCAGGACAGGTTCGCGACGGCGTCCTCCACGCTCTCGCCGGCCGCCTTCTCCACCTGCGCGGTGCGACCGGCGGGGAGCATCTCGCTCGCCACGGCGAGCACGTCCTCCCCGTGCGCGTCGTCGACGAGCCGGATCTGGCCCGTGTCGAGCCCGGGCGGCACGTCGAAAGTGACGAGCGACACCAGGCGAAGGTC
>JAPSIX010000019.1 GCA_031178475.1 Microbacterium sp.
TCGCCTCGCTGCGCAACATCGTCGAGGCCACCCGTCGCGTCCGCGAAGACGTGGTCGTCACCGCCTGATCGCGACCAGAACGCCCCGCCCGGATGCTGAAGCTCCGGGCGGGGCGTTCTTCGTCGGTGGATGCAGTCAGATGGCGCGCAGCACCGCAACGACCTTGCCGAGCACCACGGCGTCGTCGCCGAGGATCGGCTCGAAGGATGAGTTGCGGGGGAGCAGCCAGGTGTGTCCGTCGCGCTGCCGGAACGTCTTCACGGTGGCCTCGCCGTCGAGCATCGCCGCGACGATCTCACCGTTCTCGGCGGTGTTCTGAGAGCGGACGACCACCCAGTCGCCGTCGCAGATGGCCGCGTCGATCATCGAGTCGCCATTGACCTTGAGCATGAACAGCTCGCCCTTGCCCACCAGCTGACGCGGCAGCGGGAAGATCTCCTCGACCTGCTGCTCGGCGGTGATCGGCACGCCGGCGGCGATCTGACCCACCAGGGGCACCAGAGCGGCGTCGCCGACGGTCGGAGTCGAGTCGGCCGGATTCTCGGTGCTCGTACCGGGCAGGTCGATCAGCACCTCCATCGCCCGGGTCTTGCCCGGGTCGCGGCGCAGATAGCCGCTGAGTTCGAGCTGACCAAGCTGGTGGGTGACGCTGGAGAGCGACTTCAGGCCGACGGCGTCGCCGATCTCGCGCATGCTGGGCGGGTAGCCGTGGCGTGCGATCGAGCTCTGGATCACCTCCAGGATCGCCATCTGCTTCGGGCTCAGGCTCTTGCGCCGTCGGGTGCGCGGTGCGTCGGATGCGGGGGCGGGTGTGTCGCTCATCGGTGCTCCTTCGTGCGCGGTCCGCGCTGCTCCTTCGTGCGCCGTCGCTGGCGTGGGATTCGAATGTCGGTGGCCCGTGGTGGGCTCTCCATATCGAAACGGTATCCGAGATCCAGCCGGATTCGGAAGATCTGTTCGAGCGTGTCGCAGCAACTCCGAGACGGGTTTCGAAGACGGCTTGACAGATGTTCGATATCGAAGATACATTCGGAACGTAGCTTCGCATCCGCCGTCCCCGGCCGGGCGGCGGATGCGAAAGCTACACCACTTCCCGCCGCGAGTAGGCGGAGAGCAGCGAGGAGCATCACATGAGCACCATCGGCATTCAGGCACCTGCGACCATCGATCTGGCGGCGGCCGCTCGTCGCGCGGGCGGTGCCCGGACCCGGCTGCGGATCACCGAGCGCGGGCGGCGAGTTCTGCTCGCACTCGCGACCGCGCCGCTCGCTGCCGGCGTGGTCGCGTCAGTGCTCGCGGGTGGCACGGCCATCGCCTCGGGTGAACAGGGCGAGCCGGTGGTCTTCGAGACCGTCACCGTCATGCCGGGCGACACGCTCTGGACGATCGCCGCAGACGCTGCGCCCGGTGTGGATCCGCGAGAGGTCGTCGGTGACATCGTCCGGCTGAACAACCTGCCCAGCGCCATGATCCAGGCCGGCAGCGAGATCTCGATCCCGGTGGAGTACGCGGACTGACGGCGTCACTCTGCGGAATCACCCCTCAGGCGCGCCCTAGCATGGGAAGGGTGACATCCCTCGATGAGCTGCCCCTCCGCGACGATCTCCGCGGGTCGACTCCGTACGGTGCGCCGCAGGCTCCGCTGCCTGTCGCGCTGAACGTCAACGAGAACACCCATCCGGTGCCTGACGAGGTCGCCAGCGACATCCTCGACGACATCGCCCTCGCGCTGCGTGATGTCAACCGCTATCCGGACCGTGAGTTCACGCAGCTGCGCGAGGCGTTCGCCGAGTACCTGGGGCACGGGCTGCGTCCCGATCAGATCTGGGCGGGGAACGGATCGAACGAGGTGCTGCAGCACATCATGCAGGCGTTCGCCGGCCCGGGGCGCACCGTGTTCAGTTTCGCTCCCACCTACTCGATGTACCCGCTCATCGCGCAGGGCACCGGAGCGCGTTGGATCGCCGGCACCCGGGAGCCCGACTTCTCGCTCACGCCAGACGACGCGGCCGCGCAGGTGGCGGATGCCGACCCCGACGTCGTCATCCTGTGTACGCCCAACAACCCGACCGGCACGCCGCTCGACCTCGCCGTCGTGGAGGCGGTCTACGAGGCGACGCGTGGCGTGCTGATCGTCGACGAGGCGTACCACGAGTTCGCGCCGCGCGACGCGGCATCCGCTCTCTCGCTCCTCGAGGGGCGCCCACGCCTCGCGGTGTCGCGCACCATGAGCAAGGCCTTCGCGTTCGCCGGCGCCCGGGTGGGATATCTCGCCGCCGACCCGGCGTTCATCGACGCGCTTCGGCTGGTGCGCCTGCCGTACCACCTCAGCGCGCTGACGCAGGCGGCGGCCGTCGCCGCGCTGCGCAACTCCGAGACGATGCTGCAGATGGTGGACGAGATCGTCGCGCAGCGCGACCGGATCTCCGCCACCCTCGAGGCTCTCGGCTACGACCCGCACCCGTCCTGGTCGAACTTCGTGTTGTTCGGCGGTGTCGACGACCCGCACGCCGTGTGGCAGGCGCTGTACGAGCGCGGCGTGCTCATCCGCGACATCGGCATGCCGGGGCACCTCCGCGTCACAGCGGGCACCGAGGCCGAGACCACCGCGTTCCTGGACGCTCTCGCGTCGATAGGATCACCTTCATGACCTCCGCACGCACCGCCCGTCGCACCCGCAGCACCTCGGAGTCCACCGTCGAGATCGAGCTGAACCTCGACGGCACCGGGCGCAGCAGCATCGACACCTCGGTGCCCTTCTTCGACCACATGCTCACCGCGTTCGCGAAGCACTCGCTCACCGACCTCACCGTGCGCGCCTCCGGCGACACCGACATCGACGCGCACCACACGGTCGAGGACATCTCGATCGTCCTCGGGCAGGCGATCCGCGAGGCACTCGGCGACAAGGCCGGCATCTCCCGCTACGGCGACGCGCTCGTCCCCCTCGACGAAGCGCTCGCCCAGGCCGTCGTCGATGTCTCCGGGCGGCCGTTCCTCGTGCACGAGGGCGAGCCGGCCGGGTTCGAGTTCCACCTCATCGGCGGCCACTTCACCGGCTCCCTCGTCCGTCACGTGTTCGAGGCCATCACATTCAACGCCGGGCTCACCGTGCACGTCCGCGTGCTCGGCGGGCGCGACCCGCACCACATCGCCGAGGCGGAGTTCAAGGCCTTCGCACGCGCGTTCCGTCAGGCCAAGGCGCTCGACCCGCTGGTCGATGGCATCCCGTCGACCAAGGGCGCGCTGTGAGCCGCGCTCCTCGCGTCGCCGTCTTCGACTACGAGTCAGGCAACGTCCACTCGGCCGTGAAGGCCCTGGCTGTGGCCGGCGCCGAGGTGGAGCTGACCGGCGACCGCACGGCGGCGCTGGAGGCCGACGGGCTCGTCGTGCCGGGTGTCGGCGCCTTCGCAGCGGTTCGCGAGGCGCTGCGTGCGCACGGTGGTGACGAGATCATCGAGCGACGCCTAGCCGGCGGCCGGCCGGTACTGGGCATCTGCGTGGGCATGCAGGTGATGTTCGCGCGCGGGGTGGAGCGCGGCCAGGACACCGATGGTCTCGGCGAGTGGCCGGGAGCGGTCACCCAGCTCGATTCGCCCGTGCTGCCGCACATGGGATGGAACACGGTGGAGCCCGGCGAGAACAGCATCCTGTTCCACGGGATCGAGCAGGAGCGGTTCTACTTCCTGCACTCGTTCGCCGCGAAGGCGTGGGAGCTCGACGTCGTCCCGCCGTTCCCGAAGCCCGCCGTGACGTGGGCGACGCACGGCGAGCGATTCATCGCCGCGGTCGAGAATGGTCCGCTCTCGGCGACGCAGTTCCACCCCGAGAAGTCCGGCGACGCCGGCATCCAACTGCTGCGCAACTGGGTAGGCAGCCTGCGCTGACCGCAGAGCCTCGCAGCGGGCTTCCTCAGAGCCCGCGGGCCACGGATGCGGCGGCGGCCAGCCACGCCCGCTGCGTGCGCTTCGCGAGGCTGCTGTAGCGCAGGTGCCCGTCGACCATCTCATGATCGAACGGGATGCTGACGACATCACGGGCCAGCGAGCGGTAGCCGTCGACGACGTGCGACACGTCCGCCGGCGTCGCCTTCGGGTCGGCCTGGGAGACCACGACGACGGATTGCTTCGCCAGCCGGGCGGAGCGTTCGTCGCGCTCCTCCAGCGCCTCGAGCAGCAGGGCGCCCGCCTCGGCGTGGTCGTCACGGGTTGTCGTCGCCACGACGATCTGGTCGGCGCGATCGATCATTCGCAGCCACATCGGATCGGATTCGTCGTTGCCCGAATCGATGATGATCAGCCGATAGAACTTCGCAGCGACCGCGTGGATGGCATCCACATCGTCGGGATTGACCCGGTTCTCGTGTGCGAGCCGGATCGGCTTCGAACGCAGCACGTCGTACTTCTCACGCGGCTGGTGGTGCACGAAGTGGGCCAGGTCGGCCGACTGCGCGCTGGTGCCGAGCAGCCGGCCGGCTTCGGGCAGCATCTCCAGCAGCGTGCGGTCGTGGGCGCCGGTCTCGGTCCGCCAGCCCAGCGTGCCCCGGGTCTGGTTGTTGTCCCACGCGAGAACGCCTGCGCCTCCGTAGCGGGCGAACACAGCCGAGAGCAGGATCGTCGTCGGGGTCTTGCCGGCACCGCCCTTGCCGTTGACGACCGCGATCGTGCGGGGGCCGGGCCAGTGCTGGCTCACGGCGAGCTCGTCGTCGCGCGTCGCCTGCTCGGTCTCACCGGGCGGAAGCCGGAAGCCGATGCGGTTCAGCGCGCCGCGAACGCCTTCGCGCGCCGGCTCCTCGGGGCGCTCCGTCTGCAGGAACGACTGTCGTTCTCGGGCGGCCGGCTGACCACGTCGCGGGCCCGGCTCGGGCAGTTCCGGCTCCGGATCCGAGAGGCCGGGAATCACCGGGTCCGCCGCCGACTGCACGGGGAGGACGGGTTCCGGGGAGGGCAGCGCCGGTTCGGCAAGCGAGGGCGCAGGCTGTGGCGCCGGCGGTGGCGACGAGGGAAGGGTGGGCGCGGTTTCGGGGAACAGCACCGGATGTGAGGGTGGCTCAGCCGGCGCCTGCTGCTCGTCGACAGCGGCATGCCGCGCCCTGCGGCTACGCCGATAAGGGGGCTCCGCTGGCGGGGAGTCGGGCTGGGCAGGTGACGGCACCGACCGGATGATCGGGTCGGCGCTCGCGTCGCCGGACGCGGACCGATTCACGTCGGCGTTCGGTTCCTCATGCGGGTCGGACATCATCTGAAGCCTACCTTCGCAGGTCGCGCGCGCGAACGGATGGTGTGACGACTGCGTTTTGAACCGGGCGTCGACCAGGACTAGTCTCGGTGATCGCGCCCCGAACAGGTGCCACGATTCTCCTACGCAAGGACGAAATGAACGACTTCGCGCAGTCACCCTCGCTCATCCTCCTTCCCGCCGTCGATGTCGCGGGTGGAAAGGCGGTACGGCTCACCCAGGGTGAGGCGGGCACCGAGACAAGTTACGGCGACCCGGTGGACGCCGCCGGTGAATGGGTGGCGCAGGGTGCGCAGTGGATCCACCTCGTGGATCTGGACGCCGCGTTCGGCCGCGGCAGCAACGCCCACATCCTCCGCAAGGTCATCAAGCAGTACCGCGGAGTGAACATCGAGCTCTCCGGCGGCATCCGCGACGACGCCAGCCTCGAAGCCGCACTGGAATCGGGCGCCACGCGCATCAACCTCGGTACCGCCGCGCTGGAGAACCCGGAGTGGGCGGCAGACGTCATCAGCCGCTACGGCGAGGCCGTCGCCGTCGGTCTCGACGTGCGGGGCACCACGCTCGCCGCACGCGGGTGGACGAAGGAGGGCGGCGACATCTGGGAGGTGCTCGACCGGCTCGAGGAAGCCGGCTGCAGCCGCTACGTCGTCACCGACGTCACCAAGGACGGCACGCTGCGCGGTCCCAACCTCGAACTGCTCCGCGAGATCACCTCGCGTACGCCCAAGCCCGTGATCGCGTCCGGCGGCGTCTCGAGCCTCGACGACATCGCGGCGCTTCGCGAGCTCGTTCCGCTCGGCGTGGAGGGAGCGATCGTCGGCAAGGCGCTCTACGCGGGGCAGTTCACCCTCGCCGAGGCGCTGGATGTCGCGGGAGACTGACGACGGCTCCTGCCATCCGGCAGGCGACTCGGCCGGCTTCCCGTGGGAGGGGCGCAGCTTCGAGCCGAACCCGCACGCCGCCGATGACGGCTCGGCCGACCCCGGGTTGCTCGACGCCCTGCTGCGTTTTCGCGCGGGACGGGGGAGTCAGGTCGAGGTCGTGGACGCCTTCCGCCCGGCGCGGGTGCTCGTCCCGCTGATCGCCGAGAAGGGCGCCGAGGGCGTAGCACCCTCCGGCCTCGCCGTCGACAAGACCCAGGAGCTGTCGCTCGTCACCGTCGCAGCGCCGGACGGCCGGCGGGTCCTGCCGGTGTTCTCATCCGTGGAGAGCATGGCGCGGTGGGACGCCGCGGCGCGGCCGATTCCGGTGGAGGCGGTGCGCGCGGCGCTCGCCGCGTCGAGCGAGGAGACCGACCTCATCGTGCTCGACCCGAAGTCGGAAACCGAGTTCGTCCTCCGCCGGCCGGCCGTGTGGGCCATCGCGCAGGGCCAGCAGTGGGAGCCGAGCTTCCTCTCGCCGGAGGTCTTCCAGGCGCTGCAGCGCAGCGTCGCTCACGAGCTCGCCGTCATCGACGTCTCGGTGGCTCCCGGTGACCCGGATGCCAGGATGCGCGGCCCCGAGCTCATCGTCACCCTCGAGCTCGTCGACGGCCTCGAGCGCGACACGCTCGACGCCGTGTTGGCCCGCCTCGCGCAGCGCTGGGCCGCCGACGACCGCATCGCCGTGCTCGTCGACTCCCTCACGGTGAAGCTCACCAAGGGCTCCTGACGTCCAGAGCCCGCACTCATCTCTCTCCAAGGTCAAGTAGACGCGCAGAGAGGGCGCAGGGATCGCTTGCCGAAGCGAGCATCGGGGAGGGACCCGCGAAGCGGGAGGGGAACCCGCTCTGCGAGCGGCGGCAAGCGATCCCGGAGCCCGGGGTGTAGGAACTAGGTGACCGGCCCCGTCCACTTCTCGCCTGGCCCCTTGCCGATCGGGTCGGGGATCACAGATGCCTCCCGGAACGCCAGCTGCAGAGACCGCAGCCCGTCGCGCAGTGAGCGGGCATGCATGTCACTGATCTCGGGCGCACCCGCGGTGATCAGCCCGGCGAGGGCGTTGATCAGTTTGCGGGCCTCGTCGAGATCCAGCTGCGTCTCCGGGTCGTCCGCCAGGCCGACCTTCACCGCGGCGGCGCTCATCAGGTGCACCGCGGTGGTGGTGATCACCTCGACGGCGCCGACGTCGGCGATGTCCCTGGTCGCCGCTGTCGCGGCATCCTCCTGCTTGTTCCAGCGCGCGTGGCGCTCGTCTGCGGCATCCGATCCCGGAATCGTCACTTGAGGGTGCTTTCTGGTAGACTTCTGCGGGCTCCGGAGTGTCATGCTCCGGTACGAAAGAGGATTCAATTCCCACCCGCGCTTGCCGTTCCAGGCTACCGGGTCTTGCGCTCCGCCGGCCGCCGTGCCGGTAGACCGGTGTCCGCACCGGTTCAGGGCGAGGAGCCGGCTTGTGAGCTGCCGGCAGGGTGGGTGATTCTGATTTCGCCCGAGACGCGAACCGCGTCCCGGTGGCCGAAACCCCACGTCTAAGGAGCTCCGCATCAGCGATCCCCGCACCAATGAGCGCATCCGCGTCCCCGAGGTCCGCCTCGTCGGCCCCGCGGGTGAGCAGATCGGCGTCGTCCGCATCGAGGCGGCGCTGCGCCTCGCCCAGGAGGCAGACCTCGACCTGGTCGAGGTGGCACCGAACTCGAAGCCGCCCGTGGTCAAGATCATGGATTACGGCAAGTTCAAGTACGAAGCCGCGCAGAAGGCCAAGGAAGCCCGCCGCAATCAGGCGAACACGATCCTCAAAGAGGTGCGTTTCCGCCTGAAGATCGAGGCGCACGACTACACGACCAAGCTCAAGCGCGCCGAGGGCTTCCTGAAGGCCGGCGACAAGGTGAAGGCGATGATCCTCTTCCGCGGTCGCGAGCAGTCGCGCCCCGAGCAGGGCGTTCGTCTGCTGAAGAAGTTCGCCGAGGACGTGGCGGAGTTCGGCACGGTCGAGTCGAACCCGACCATCGATGGTCGCAACATGGTCATGGTCATCGCGCCCATCAAGAACAAGTCCGAGGCCAAGGCCGAGCAGAACGCCGCTCGCGCAGCCAACAAGCAGGCGGCGCGCGAGGCGAAGCCCGACACCGCCTCCGCCGCGGAGTAACCCGCCCACAGTCTCCCGCTCGCTCAGCGGGTACCACCGTCGCCCTGCAGGGCGCCACACGAAGGAAGAGAAGATGCCGAAGCAGAAGACCCACTCGGGTGCGAAGAAGCGCTTCAAGATCACCGGCAGCGGAAAGCTGAAGAAGCAGCAGGCCGGGATGCGCCACAACCTCGAACTCAAGTCGAGCCGTCGCACCCGTCGTCTGAACCAGGACCAGGTGCTGTCGAAGAACGACACCAAGGTCGCCAAGAAGCTCCTCGGCCGCTGAGCGCCCGAACGCAGGAATAGGAAGACAGGAAAATGGCAAGAGTCAAGCGCGCCGTCAACGCGCACAAGAAGCGTCGGGTCATCCTCGAGCGCGCCTCGGGTTACCGTGGTCAGCGTTCACGTCTGTACCGGAAGGCGAAGGAGCAGGTCACCCACTCGCTCGTCTACGCCTACCGTGACCGTCGCAAGCGCAAGGGCGACTTCCGTCGTCTGTGGATCCAGCGCATCAACGCCGCTGCCCGCCAGAACGGCATCACCTACAACCGCTTCATCCAGGGTCTCGGCCTCGCCGGGGTCCAGGTCGACCGCCGCATGCTCGCCGAGCTGGCAGTGACCGACCAGGGCGCGTTCGCCGCGCTCGTCGAGGTCGCGAAGAACGCCCTCCCCTCGGACGTCAACGCACCGAAGTCGGCTGCCTGATCAGACATCAGCGTGAACGGGCGTCTCCCTCCGGGGAGGCGCCCGTTTCGGCATCCGGTGCACCTCTAGACTGAGATCGTGCTGGAGAACCCGCGTTCCCCCCGTGTCCGTGCCGTCGCCAAGCTGACCAAGCGCAGCGCGCGTGCCGAGACCGGCCTCTTCCTCCTCGAGGGTCCGCAGTCGGTGCGTGAGGCGCTCACCTACCGCCCGGATGCCATCGTCGAGCTGTTCGTCACGCCGACCAGCTGGGAGAAGCACGGCGATCTGCGCGAGCAGGCGGCGGATGCCGGCGTCGACGCCCAGTTCGTGACCGAGTTCGTACTCGCGGCGATGGCGGACACCGTGACTCCCCAGGGCGTCGTCGCGGTGGCCAGGCAGACGCCCACGTCCGTCCGGGACATCTTCGCGGCATCCCCTCGTCTCGTCGCGATCTGCGAAGAGGTGCGCGACCCGGGGAACCTCGGCACGATCATCCGCGCCGCTGACGCGTCGGGAGCGGATGCCGTCGTGCTCACCGGCCGAACCGTCGACCCGTACAACCCGAAGGTGGTCCGCTCGACCACCGGCTCGCTGTTCCACCTGCCAATCTCGGTCGGGGGGGACGTCGCGGATGTCGTGGAGCGCGCGCGCAGCGTCGGGATGCAGGTGATCGCCGCCGACGTGAAGGGGGACGACCTGCTCGAAGCTCGCGCGGCGGGCGTGCTCGCGCAGCCGACCGCCTGGCTGTTCGGCAATGAGGCACGGGGCCTGGACGACGCGGCGCTGACTCTCGCGGATCGCGCGCTGCGGCTGCCCATCTTCGGCCGTGCCGAGTCGCTCAACCTCGCCACGGCGGCGAGCGTGTGCCTGTATGAGAGCGCGTTCGCGCACCGCACGTCCGGCTGAGCAGACGGCCCTGGTCACGAATCGGTAAACACCCTGTCCGGCGCACGTGGGCGACCCCGGGGGCTCCTAATGTAAGAACCATGGCAGAGCGCACTGACGCCCTCGTGGTGGTCGAGAACGTCCAGAAGCATTACGGCGACTTCCAGGCACTGAAGGACATCGATCTCACCGTGCACAAGGGCGAGGTGGTCGTCGTCATCGGGCCGTCCGGCTCCGGGAAATCGACGCTGTGCCGGACGATCAACCGGCTCGAGACGATCACCAGTGGTGAGATCCGCATCGACGGCAAGGCGCTGCCCGCCGAGGGCAAGGGGCTCGCCACGCTGCGCGCCGACGTCGGGATGGTCTTCCAGTCCTTCAACCTGTTCGCGCACCTCACGATTCTCGAGAACGTCACCCTCGGGCCGATCAAGGTGCGCGGGCTGAAGAAGGCGGATGCCGAGAAGGAGGCGATGGCACTCCTCGAACGCGTCGGCGTGGCCCAGCAGGCTTCGAAGCTGCCTGCCCAGCTCTCCGGCGGCCAGCAGCAGCGCGTCGCGATCGCGCGGGCGCTGGCGATGCGGCCCAAGGTGATGCTGTTCGATGAGCCGACCAGCGCACTAGACCCCGAGATGATCAACGAGGTCCTCGACGTGATGGTCGGACTCGCGCACGAGGGCATGACGATGATCGTCGTCACCCACGAGATGGGCTTCGCCCGCAAGGCGGCCAACCGCGTCGTCTTCATGGCCGACGGGCAGATCGTCGAGGAGGCGACGCCCGAGGAGTTCTTCACGAACCCGAAGAGCACCCGCGCCAAGGACTTCCTGTCCAAGCTGCTCACCCACTGACTCATCCCTGCACCACAGCACACGAAGGAGACGCACATGCGACGCACACGGACTCTGGCAGGCATCGGCATCGCGGCAGTCGCGATGCTCGCCCTGACCGGCTGCAACAGCGGCAGCCCGACCAGCCCCGGTGGCGACACCGGCGGTGACGGCGGCGACGGCGGAGACACGGGAACCTGGTTCGAGGTCGCCGAGGACGTCCAGCTCGAGGGCAGCCCCACGTTCGACACCATCCAGGAGCGCGACCAGGTGATCGTCGGCGTCAAGGAGGACCAGCCTGGTCTGGGTTACCTCGACGTGACCACCAACGAGCGCACCGGTTTCGACATCGACATCGCCCGCTGGATCGCCGCCTCGCTCGGCTACGACGAGGAGCAGATCGAGTTCAAGCCGATCGCCTCGGTCAACCGCGAGCAGGCGATCGTGAACGGCGACATCGATTACTACGTCGGCACCTACTCGATCAACGACAAGCGCAAGGAGCAGATCGACTTCGCCGGCCCGTACTTCCTCACCGGGCAGGGCATCCTCGTCGCCGCGGACAGCGAGATCGAGGACGTGCAGGACCTGGCTGACCTGAACGGCAAGAAGGTGTGCTCGGCGACCGGCTCCACGCCGATCCAGAACATCAAGGCGAACTACCCCGAGATCGAGACCGCAGAGTACGACCTGTACTCGGCGTGCGTCGAGGACCTGCTCAGCGGCAAGGTCGACGCCGTCACCACCGACCAGGCGATCCTGATCGGTTACGCGGCGCAGAATCCCGACGAGCTGAAGGTGGTCGGCGGTCAGTTCACCGAGGAGCGCTACGGCGTCGGCCTGCAGAAGGGCGATGACGCGCTGCGAGCACACATCAATGACCTCTTCACCGAGGGCGGCGACATCTGGCAGGCGATCTTCGACAAGAACCTGGGCGAGTCCGGCATCGAGGTCGAGCAGCCCGAGGTCGACGCGTACTGAAACCGTCCGAGGCGGGCGGCCTGCCCGGCCGCCCGCCTCGAACATCCCGAAAGGAAGAGGACCGCGTGGACGTGATCTTCGCCAACACCGATCTGTGGAGTGAGGCGCTCGGCAACACCCTGCTGCTGTTCGCGATCGGTGGGCTCATCGCGCTCGTGCTCGGTGTGGTCGTCGGTGCCATGCGAGTTTCGCCGGTGCCGATCGCGCGCGGTGTCGGCACCGTCTACGTCAACCTGGTGCGCAACACCCCGCTGACCCTGGTCTTCTTCTTCTTCGTGTTCGGGTACCCGCAGCTCGGGCTTCCAGACCTCTCCAACCTCACGCTCGGCATCCTCGCGATCGGCATCTACACCGCCACCTACGTCGCGGAGGTTCTGCGCGCCGGCATCAACACCGTGCCGGTGGGCCAGGCCGAGGCGGCGCGCGCGATCGGGCTCCCGTTCGGCCAGGTGATGACACTGGTCGTGCTGCCGCAGGCCTTCCGATCCGTGGTGCCGCCGATGATGAGTGTCTTCATCGCGTTGCTGAAGAACACCACGGTGGCCGCCGGTTTCGGTGTCGCCGAACTCGCCGCGATGCGGTCGACGATCAACGACGCCCCGGACCGGCCGGGAAACCCGATGGAGGTCCTGTTGTGGGTCGCCGTCGTGTTCGTCGCGCTGGTGATGCTGCTCAGCTGGCTGCAGCGGCACCTCGAGAACAAGTGGAGGATCGCGCGATGACATCCGTGCTCTACGACGTGCCGGGTCCGCGTGCCATCGCGCGGAACCGGATCATCGCGCTGCTCACCGTTGTGCTGGTGCTCGCCGTCCTCGGCTTCATCGTGTTCCGGATGGCGGTCAGCGGACAGTTCGACGCCGACAAGTGGTACGTGTTCACCTTCTCAACGGTGTGGATGCAGATCTTCGAAGCGCTGGGCCGTACGCTCGGCGCGTTCGCTCTCGCCGCCGTACTGAGCCTCAGCCTCGGGTTCGTGCTCGCGATCGGACGGCTGTCGGACCACGCGTGGATCCGTGTGCCGGTCACCGTGATCACCGAAGCCTTCCGCGCGGTTCCCGTGCTGGTGTTCATGATGCTGCTGTACTACGGCCTGCCGGTCATCGGCGTGCGGATGGACCCGTACTGGGCGGTGGTACTGGCGCTGATGGCCTACAACGGCTCGGTGCTCGCCGAGGTGATCCGCGCCGGAGTGGAGTCGCTTCCGCGCGGACAGGGTGAAGCCGGGTACGCCATCGGTCTGCGCAAGAGCGGCGTGATGCAGTTCGTCCTGCTGCCGCAGGCGATCAGGGCGATGCTGCCCGTCATCATCGCGCAGCTGGTCGTCACGATGAAGGACACCGCGCTCGGCTTCATCATCACCTACCCCGAGCTGCTGTACTACGCGAAGCTGCTCAGCTCGCAGCCGTCGCGACCGATCCTGCAGTCCGCGTTCGTGATCGGCGGCATCTACATCGTGCTGTGCCTCATCCTCGCCTGGGTGGCCAAGGTCGTCGAGGACCGCACGCGCCGCTCGCCGAAGGTCGTGGCGTACACGCCGGCCGGAGGCGGGGACGACCCGCGCATCCACGAAGGATCGACGGTGACCGAGGTCATCGCCGCGCAGCGCGGCGCCGGCAAGTTCGACGCGGGCGGCGGCGTCCCGCCGACCAACCTCTGACCCGCACCGGCCGTCACGGTCGCATGCGACCGCACCGGTAGACTCGTGTCTCGTGTCTGATTCTCCTCGTGCCGTTGAACCAGCAGCGATCACCCCCGAGGCGGTGGAATCCGCGGTCGCTGCAGCCCTCGCCGCGATCGACTCCGCCGCCGACACCGCTGAGCTGAAGGCCGCCCGCGCCGCCCACGTCGGGGAGGGGTCGCCGCTGGCGGTGCTGAACGCCTCGATGCGCCAGGTCGCCCCCGAGCACAAGGCCACCTTCGGCAAACTCATCGGGCAGGGTCGCGGCCGCGTCACCCAGGCGCTCACCGCCAAGGAGGCAGAGCTCGCCGCGGCCGAGACCGCCGCACGCTTGGAGGCGGAGCGTGTCGACATCACCGCGGTAGCGTCGCGTTCGCGCGTCGGCGCGCGGCATCCGCTCACCCTGCTGCAGGAGCAGGTGTGCGACGTGTTCGTCGGCATGGGCTGGGAGATCGCCGAAGGCCCCGAGCTCGAGCACGAGTGGTTCAACTTCGACGCACTGAACTTCGACGAGGACCATCCGGCCCGTCAGGAGCAGGACACCTTCTACGTCCACCCGTCCGCACGTCACCTCGTGATGCGCACCCACACCAGCCCGGTGCAGGTGCGCTCGATGCTCGACCGCGAGCTGCCGATCTACGTGCTGTGCCCCGGTCGCACCTACCGCACCGACGAGTTCGACGCCACGCACCTGCCGGTGTTCAGCCAGTTCGAGGGCCTCGTCATCGACAAGGGCATCACGATGGCGCACCTGAAGGGCACTCTCGACCACTTCGCGCGGCAGATGTTCGGCCCGGAGGCCAAGACGCGTCTGCGCACGAACTACTTCCCGTTCACCGAGCCGTCCGCCGAGCTCGACCTGTGGCACCCCACCTTCAAGGGCGGCGCCCGCTGGATCGAGTGGGGCGGATGCGGCATGGTGAACCCGAATGTGCTGCGCGCAGCGGGCATCGACCCGGAGGAGTACAGCGGGTTCGCCTTCGGGATGGGGATCGAGCGGACCCTGATGTTCCGCAGCGACGTGAAAGACATGCGCGACATGGCCGAGGGCGATGTGCGCTTCAGCGAGCAGTTCGGGATGGTGGTGTGATGCGCGTCCCGCTTTCGTGGCTGCGTGAGTACGTGGATGTGGCAGCGGATGCCACTCCCGAGGACGTCCTCGCGGCACTGGTGACCGTCGGATTCGAAGAAGAAGACATTCACCGCTTCGAGATCACCGGCCCCGTCGTCGTCGGCGAGGTGCTGGCGTTCGAGGAGGAGCCGCAGAAGAACGGCAAGACGATCCGCTGGTGCCAGGTCGGCGTGAGCCCTTCGACAGGCTCAGGCCCTTCGACAGGCTCAGGGACCCATGACGTGCGCGGCATCGTCTGCGGCGCGCGCAACTTCGCCGTGGGCGACAAGGTCGTCGTGACGCTGCCGGGCGCGGTGCTGCCCGGCCCGTTCCCGATCGCCGCCCGCAAGACGTACGGCCATGTGTCGGACGGCATGATCGCCTCGGCGCGCGAGCTCGGCCTGGGGGACGAGCACGACGGCATCCTCGTCCTCTCCGAACTGGGGATCGACGCTCCCGTCGGCACCGACGCGATCGCGCTGCTCGGCCTCGACGACGTCGCGGTGGACATCAATGTCACGCCCGACCGCGGCTACGCGTTCTCGGTGCGCGGCGTGGCGCGGGAGTACTCGCACGCGACGGGCGCACGGTTCCGCGACCCCGCAGAGCGCGACTTCGCCGAGCTGCAGCCCGGCACCGGGCACACCGCCACCGTCGACGACGTCCGTCCCATCCGCGGCAAGGTCGGCGCCAGCGAGTTCGTCACCCGCGTCGTACGCGGCGTCGACCCCTCGCGCCCGACGCCGCCGTGGATGATCGCCCGGCTTGCGCTGGCAGGCATGCGTTCGCTCGGCGTACTCATCGACATCACCAACTACGTGATGCTCGAGCTCGGCCAGCCGATCCACGGCTACGACCTCGACAAGCTCACCGGCACCATCACCGTGCGCCGGGCCACCGAAGGTGAGAAGCTCACCACCCTCGACGGCCAGGAGCGCACGCTGCACCTCGAGGACCTGCTCATCACCGACGGCTCCGGTCCGATCGGCCTGGCCGGCGTCATGGGCGGCGGCACGACCGAGATGAGCGGCAGCACCCGCAACGTGCTCATCGAGGCGGCCACGTTCGATCCCGTGACGATCGCCCGCACCGCGCGCAGGCACAAGCTGCCCAGCGAGGCGTCCAAGCGCTTCGAGCGCGGCGTCGACCCGCTCATCCCGTTCGCCGCCGCACGCCGGGTCGCCGACCTCATGGTCGAGCTCGCCGGCGGCACCCTGACCGATGAAGGCGGTGCGCTCTACACCGACGTGGTGGTGGAGGGCATCGAACTGCCGGCCGGTTTCGTGCCAGGGCTGATCGGAGTCGACTACACGGATGCTGAGATCGTCGGCGCCCTGGAGAAGATCGGCGCCGAGGTGACCCCTTCGACGGGCTCAGGGGCCCCGGGATGGCTCGTCATCCCGCCCACCTGGCGACCCGACCTCACCGACAAGTGGACGCTCGCCGAGGAGGTCGCTCGCATCCACGGTCTCGACCGCCTTCCGTCGGTGCTTCCCGTCCCGCCGTCCGGGCGCGGCTACACCGCTCTGCAGCAGGGCCGCAAGCGCGTCGCGGACGCGCTCGCCGCCGCCGGGTTCGTGGAGACCCCCTCGTTCCCGTTCACCACCGAGGAGCAGAACGACCTGCACGGCTCGGCGACCGGAGCGCACCTGCCCAGCATCCGCCTGTCGAACCCGCTCGACGGGCAGGCGCCGTTCCTGCGCCGCTCGCTCATCCCTGGCCTGCTGCAGACCGCGCATCGCAACATCTCCCGCGGGCTCGTCGACCTCGCCCTGTTCGAGACAGGCGCGGTGTTCACCCCGCAGGAGGGCGTCGCCTACGGCACGGACTTCATCCCGCCGCTTGCGCTCCGGCCTTCGGATGAGACGCTCGCGGCGCTGAACGCATCGCTTCCGCCGCAGCCACGCCACGTGGCGGTGCTGCTCACCGGCGGCATCACGCCTCGCCAGCCCGGCCGGGCCGCGGAGCCGGCGGACCTCGGTGACGCGCTGGACGCCATCCGTGTGATCGGTGCAGCCGCCGGCGTGGAGATCGACGTGACGCAGACGCACCGTGCCGCTCTTCACCCCGGACGTGCCGGTGTGCTCACCGTACGCGGCGTGGAGATCGGCTACGTGGGCGAACTGCATCCCGAGGTCTCCGCCGACGCCGACCTGCCCGGTCGCGCCGTCGTGGCTGAACTCGACCTCGACCGCCTGCTCGGTCTCGCCGGCGAGCGGGTGGTCGCCGAGTCGCTGTCCACCTTCCCGGCTGCGACGCAGGACGTCTCGCTCGTGGTCGGCGCCGACGTGCCTGCCGCCGATGTGCGTGCCGCGATCGTCGAGGGTGCCGGAGACCTGCTCGAATCGGTGCGCCTGGTGGACGACTACCGCGGCGAGGGCGTCGGGGAGGGCCGCAAGAGCCTCAGCTTCGCCCTGCGATTCCGTGCCCCCGACCGCACGCTCACGTCGGCCGAGGCGACCGAGGCGAAGATGGCCGGGGTGGCGGTCGCGGCGGAGCGTTTCGGCGCCAGCATCCGCGACTGAGAGGTTCTGCGCAGCCGGGCGTCGAGTGCGGATGCCGGTAGGGTCGCGTACATGGACGCTGCATGGTTGCGATCCCTGCCGACGCTCACCGGGCGGGCCCCGGAGTTCGGGCAGGTTCCCGACGACCCGGTGGCGCTGTTTCGCAGCTGGCTCGCGGCAGCGGTGGACAGGGGTGTTCCCGAACCGCATGCGATGACGCTGGCGACGGTGGATGCCGACGGGATGCCGGACGCGCGCACGCTGATCCTCAAGGACGTGAGCCGCGCGGGCTGGGCATTCGCGGGCGATCGGCGGTCCGCCAAGGCGCTGCAGCTGACCATGCGGCCCGCGGCGGCCCTCGCCTTCTGGTGGCAGCCGATGGTGCGCGCCGTCCGCGTGCGCGGACACGTGCAGGAGGCATCGGCGGCCGAGAGCGCGGCGGATCTGGCCGCCCGCTCGCCCGCGGCACGCGAGGGCATCGCCGTAGAGGACTGGGCGCTGTGGCGCGTCGTACCCGAGCGTGTGGAGTTCTGGCAGGGCTCGCCCGATCGTCGACACGTCCGCGTGGTCTATCGACGCGGTGACGGCGGATGGGCCCCTGAAACGTTGCGCGCCGAAGCGGGCGTGCACGAGACGGAGGAGACATGACCGACTACGAGATCACCCAGATCGGTGCGCTGAGCGAATGGCGCGGCTACTTCGGCGGTTTCGACGCCGCCCGCTCGAGGGACGGTCGACGCGTCGTCGACCATGAGCTGACGATGCAGTACATCGGCATGACGGCGAACGCTCTCGTCCCCGGTGAGGAGGCGGGCTACTGGCACACGCACTCCCGCGTCGAGGAGATGTACGTGTTCCTGGAGGGACTCGGGCAGATGGGCCTCGACGACGAGGTCGTCGACGTCGCGCCGGGAACCGTCGTGCGCGTCGGGCAGGGCGTCTGGCGCACGTGGCGGGTCAAGCCCGAGAGCCCCGGCGAACTGCGCTGGCTCTGCATCCGGGCGGGCGGTGAGCAGCTGCCGCACATGCCCGACGACGGCAGGCGGGATCCCGATCGTCCGATGCCGTGGGCAAGCGCGCACTGATTCTTGCCGATCGTCTGCTCGCGGCGGAACGTCTTCCCCTTCGCCCGCGGAAGTGGTGACATGAGCGCATGACGGATGTGCTGATCCTCGGCGGAACAGGCTGGCTCTCCGGGCGCATCGCCCGGAGATGGGTGGATGCCGGTGCGAGCGTGACATGCCTGGCACGCGGCGAGCGGCCTGCGCCCGACGGAGCCGTGCTGGTGCAGGGCGACCGCGACGATCCGGGCGTCTACCGCTCGCTGTCCACCCACGAGTGGGATGAGGTGGTGGATGTGTCCTCACGGGCTCGGCACGTGCGCGACGCCGTCTCGGCACTCGGGGAGCGCGCGCGGCACTGGACCTACGTGTCATCCATGTCGGTGTACGCGGACGACGCGGCCGGAGGCGACGAGACCGATGCGCTGCTCCCGCCGGCGGCCGACGGTGACGCGTACGACTACGGGGCCGAGAAGGTCGCCGCGGAGGACGCGGTGCGTGTCCTCGGCGACCGCGCCTTCATCGTGCGCCCGGGGCTCATCGTCGGCCCCGGTGACCCCAGTGATCGGTTCGGGTACTGGGCTGCGGCCTTCGACCGCGCCGGCGACGACCCGGTGCTCGTGCCGACCACCGCCCGGCGGCTCTCGCAGGTGATCGACGTGGACGACCTCGCTCCGTTCCTGGTGAAGAGTCTCCGTTACGGGATTGTGAACGCCATCGGCGACCCCCGCCCGCTCGGTGAGGTGCTGGAGCTCATCCGGGCCGCCACCGGCCACCGCGGCGAGTTGGTGACCGCCGACGACGCCTGGCTCGAAGAGCACCAGGTCGCGTACTGGATGGGGGAGCGGTCACTGCCACTGTGGCTGCCCGCCGACATGCCCGGCTTCATGAACCGCTCGAACGCGGCGTATCGCACCGCAGGCGGCGCACTGTCACCCCTGGA
>JAPSIX010000020.1 GCA_031178475.1 Microbacterium sp.
GAGGTCTCCCTCATCGAGGACGACCTCGACGACGCTCGCACCGGCGGCGAACTCGCGCTCAAGCCGTTCGAGGTGCGCACGGTGCGGATCGCGCGGAGCTGACGCTCGGTACGCCGGTCGGGATCAGGACCTGTTCTCCGCGCAGACGAACCTCAGGTAACTGTTACATAACGGGCTTTGCGTCAACGCGTTTGACGTTCCTAACCTCGCATCAAACGTTTGACGACGGCGACGAGATTGCCGGCATCAAACGATTGATGCTTAGGAGCTGTCATGATCACGCTGAAGGATCTCGCCGCCGCCGTCGGCGTGTCCCCCTCGGCCGTGTCGCTCGTCCTCAACGACCGCCACCGCGGGCGAATCAACGAGCAGACGGCGGAGCGCATCCGCGCCACCGCCACCTCGATGGGCTATGTGCCCAACGTGCTCGCCCGCGGGCTGCGCACGAAGCGGACCCACACCGTGGGCGTCCTCTCCGACGGGGTCGCCAGCGTGCCCTTCGCCGGCCGGATGCTGGAGGGCGTGCAGTCCGCGGCCTGGGAAGGCGGCTACCTGGCGATGATCATCGACACGACGAATCGCGCAGAGCTCACCGAGCAGTCATCGAAGTCACTGCTTCAGCGCGACATCGAGGCGATGATCCTCGCGGCTGATTACCACCGGACCGTGACACTGACGGCTGTGCCGCCGACGATGCCGGTGGTCGTTCTGAACGGCGTCCCGCCCGAGGGTTCCGCCGCGGACAGCGTCGTGCCGGACGAGGTCGGCGGGGCTCGCGTCGCGGTCGACAGCCTGTTGCACGCCGGCCACCGCCGGATCGCGTTCTGCGTGGTCGGCGGTGACCGCTTCATCGCGTCCCGGCTGCGCCACGACGGCTACCGCCAGGCACTCGCCGCGCACGGCATCGACGAGGACCCGGGCCTCGTCGTCGAGGTTCCCGACCCGGGCACTTCGCGTGCCTACGAACCCGTGCGCCGCCTGCTGGAGAGGCCGGACCGGCCGACCGCGATCTTCTGCTTCTCCGACCAGATCGCGTTCGCCGTCTACCAGGCCGCCGACGACCTGGGGATCCGGATCCCCGCCGACCTCTCCGTCGTCGGCTTCGACGATCAGGAGTTCATCGCCGACGCGTTGCGGCCGGGTCTCACCACGGTGCGCCTGCCGCACTACGCGATGGGCGCCTGGGCCGCGAGACGCGCGATCGACCGGCTCCACGGCGATGCGGACGGCCCCGCAGCCGCGATCACCATCCCCTGTCCGTTGGTCGAGCGTGGATCGGTGGGTCCGCCCCCACCCTGAGCCTCACCCTCGCACAGCTCCCCAGAACCACCGGTGCCTTCGGCACCGGCACCCGGCGCGCCCTGGCGCGCACCCCACCCCACGGAGGAACACATGGCAACCATCACGCGCACGGCGCTACGCGCAGCGGTCGGCATCGCCGCCACCGCCGCGACCGCGCTCTCCCTGACGGCCTGCGGCAGCTCGCCCGGCGACGCCGGCGGAGAAGGCGATGGCACCTTCACGATCCTGCAATACGAGAACCCGGAGACCGCGCAGGGCCAGGGCTGGCAGCTGGCGCTGGAGATCTTCAAGAAGAAGCACCCGGACGTCAAGGTCGACTTCCAGACGACCAGCTTCGACGCGATGCGCCAGAACGCGAAGATCACGCTCACCGGCGAGGACGTGCCCGACGTCATCGAGTTCAACAAGGGCAACGCCGACGGAGGTCAGCTCGCCGGGCAGGGCCTGCTCAGCCCGCTGACCGAGCAGGTCGAGAAGTACGGCTGGGACGAGAAGGTGAAGGGCTCGATGCAGGCCTTCGCCCAGTACGACGAGCAGGGCCTGGCGGGCTCGGGCGACTGGTACGGCATCCCGAACATCGGCGAGTACGTGATGTTCTACTACAACAAGGAGCTGTTCGCGCAGGCCGGCATCACCGAGGAGCCCACCACGCTCGAGGAGTTCGAGGCCGCGATGGACAAGCTCGTCGCCGCTGGGATCACCCCGATCTCGTCGTCGGCGTCCACCAGCCAGGGCTTCAATCAGATGTGGGTCTGGTACTCCCTGGTCGCCGCGGAGGCGGACCGCACCGCGATCGACGACTTCATGTTCCTGCGGGAGCCGGTGGACTTCTCCCAGGCTCCGTGGAAGTCCGGCGCAGACCGCTTCCAGGAATGGATCGACAAGGGGTACGTCGGTGAGCAGCTCGGCGGCCTGAACTTCGAGCAGGCGACGGTCAACTTCCTCAGCGGCGAGAAGGCGATGCTGATCTGGAACCAGGGCGAGTTCTTCCGGATCCGCGAGCAGGCCACGTTCGAGTGGGACTACTTCACCCTGCCCGGCGCGAACTTGCAGATGGGCTCCAGCGGCCACCTGTGGGGCGTGCCGACGAACGCCAAGAACAAGGAGCTCGCCTACGACTGGATCGACATCACCCTCAGCGAAGAGGTCCAGAACAAGATCGGCCAGCTGGGCGGGCTTCCGCTCGCCGGCGACGCGTCGACCATCGAGGACGAGCTGACCCGCGAATACACGGAGCGCTTCAACGAACTGGTCGAGGCCGACACCCTCGCCTTCTACCCGGACTATCCGGTGCCCGGCTTCCTGGATTTCATCCAGTCGCACATGCAGGCGATGTCGAACGGCAACGAGACGGCCGACGAGTACACGCAGGAGCTGCAGGAGTTCTACGACGAGGGGCGCGAGGCCGCGCTCGGCGGCTGAACCCCGGGGGGGCCCCCCCGCCGGGGGGGCCCCCACCCCACCCGGCCACACCCTTCCGAAGGAGACATCGATGTCGACGGCATCTGTCAGACGCCGCCCGCTGGCGCGGCGTGGTACATACTGGCTCTACCTGCTTCCCCTCGCAGCCGGCTTTCTGGCCGTGGTCGCGGCACCGTTCGCGATGAACGCGTACACCAGCCTGTTCCACTGGAAGGGCGGGCTCGCCCCCTTGCGCTGGGCTGGTCTGGACAACTACGTGGACCTGTTCACGGACGACTCCTTCTGGCGTTCCTTCCAGCACACGCTAGCCATGATCATGGCCATCACCGTGATACCGACGATCATCGGCATCTTGCTCGCGGCCCTGCTGTTCGACTACCTCGGCCGCATGTTCGGCAATAACGTCATCGCGGTGCTGCGCGCGACCTACTACCTGCCCCAGGTGCTACCGATCGCGGTGGCCGGCTTCCTGTGGGCGTGGATCCTCGATACCCAGAACGGCTCGATCAACCTGTTCCTGAAGTCGATCGGGACCTCGAGTCTGCCCGACTGGCTGGGCGACTCCCGGCTGGCAATCTTCGGCGTCATGCTGATGCTGATCTGGCTGCAGATCGGGTACCCAGTGGTGATCTTCATGTCGGCGCTCCAGCGCGTCGATCCCGAACTCTACGAGGCGGCCGAGCTTGACGGCGCCGGCTGGTGGCGGCGCTTCGAGGCCATCACGATCCCGCAGATCCGGCCCGAGATCTTCGTCGTCGTACTGACCGCCACGATCGCCGCGCTGAAGGTGTTCGCCCCGATCCTGATCCTCACCGGCGGCGGCCCGGAAGAGTCCACGATCGTGCCGTCGTACTACGCCTACCGCAACTTCTTCGAGCTGTCCCGTGTCGGGTACGGCTCTGCGATCGCCACCCTGATGTCGGTGGTCATCTTCATCGTCGCCGCGGTGATGCTGTGGTGGCAGCACCGCGAGAACCGGAACGAGGCCCGATCGTGACCACGACACGCGTCATCACCACGTCTGCCGCGAAGGATGCCGTATCGCCGGGGGTCAGGGGCACCAGGCGCACACCGATGAACTGGCTGATGCTGGCCCTGGCCGTCCTGGTGGGCGTGGCGATGGCATCGCCGTTCCTGCTCCTGGCTCTCAACGCGTTCAAGAGCGGCGCGGACTATTCCACGAACGGGCCGCTGGCGTGGCCCGCCACCTTCACATTCGACGCCTTCACCAGCTACCTGGCGCGCGTCGACTTCTTCCGCGCGCTGTGGAACTCGGTCCTGAGCTCGACGGTGATCGCGTTCGCCAGCACCGGCCTCGCGCTGCTGGCCTCGTACGCCATCGGGATCGGCCGTATCAGGGCGAACACCGCGATCACCGCCATCCTCCTCATCGCCACAATGGTGCCGCACGAGGCGCTGATCTACCCCCTGTTCTACGGGGCGCAGGCCACGAAGACGTTGAACACGGTGTGGTCGATCGTCATCGTGTTCACCCTGCTGTACGCCGCGTTCGGCACCTACATCCTGTCCAGCGTCATGTCGACCTTCCCGAGGGCACTGCTCGAGGCAGCGGCGATCGACGGCGCGGGCCGGTGGCGGATCCTGTGGCAGGTGGTCTTCCCGATCGTGCGGCCGACGCTGTCGGTTCTGGTCGTGTTCACCTTCATCTGGAGCTGGAACGAGTTCTACATCCCGCTGATCCTGCTCTCGGATCCGGCCTCGCAGACGGTGCCGATCGCGCTATCCACCCTGCGCGGGCAGCATTCGATCGACATCACCGTCATCAACGCCGGCTCGCTGCTGTCGTTGCTGCCGACGGTCGTGTTCTTCTTCCTGTTCCAGCGCACCATCAGCCGCGGCGTGTCCGCTGGCGCGGTGAAGTGACCACGCCCGCCCCTTCCCTCATAGAAAGAGAGAGAATGACCACGCAATGGAACCGTCTTCGCAATGACGGCACCGTCCGAAGCCGCGCTATTAACGCCGAGAACCCGAAGGGTGCCGTCGGCGCCGCCGGCTCCGCCAGTTCGAACCTCGGCCCGGGCCGCAAGGGCAGCGCCTGGTACGACCTTCCCGCCGGCGGCACGCTGACACTCGCCGAGATCGAAGGACCCGGCGTCATCCGGCACATCTGGATGACCATCGCGGACACCACCGAGGCGGGGCCGTACGTGCTGCGCGACGTGGTGCTCCGCGCGTACTGGGACGGTGCCGAGCATCCCCAAATCGAGGTGCCGCTGGGCGACTTCTTCTGCAATGGCTTCGGCACTCGCGCTCTCGTCACGTCCGAGCCGATCGTGGTCGCGCCGACCGGTGGGATGAACTCGTACTTCCCCATGCCGTTCCGCACGGGCGCCCGGATCGAACTCGTCAGCGAGCACGCCGGCGACATCTGGGGCGTGTTCTTCCAGGTGGACTACACGCTCGGCGACGACTTCGCAGAGTGGCCGGGTTACTTCCACGCGCAGTGGCGACGCAGCAACGGCACGACGGCCCTCGGCGAGGATCACGTGATCGTCGACGGCATCGCAGGTTCCGGGACCTACGTCGGCACCTATGTGGCACTCGCCTCGCTGCAGCGTTTCTGGTGGGGCGAGGGCGAGGTGAAGTTCTTCGTCGACGGCGACTCCGACCTGCCGACCCTGTGCAGCACCGGGCTGGAGGACTACGCGGGCGGCGCGTGGGGATTCCAGAACGGCCTGCATCCCGACCCCGAACCGCTGCCCATCACGTTCAGCGCGCCGTACTTCGGCTACCCGTTCGCCAGCGCGACCGACACCACCAAGGCGTCCGACTTCTGGACCCCGATGCTGCCGATGCACGGCATGTACCGCTGGCACCTGCCCGACCCGATCTTCTTCCAGGAGGACCTGAAAGTCACGCTGCAGCAGATCGGCACCTGGTCGCACGGCCTCTTCGAGCGCTCGGACGACATCTCCACGACGGCCTACTGGTATCAGAACGAGATCGGCACGCGCTTCCCGCCGCTGCCGGGCATCGTCGAGCGCACGCCACGATGAGGTGAATGCCGTGCAGCCGGCCTCAGCGGCCGAAGACCGTCACCGCATCGCGCCGCGTGGCGAGCACGATCGCCACGACGCCGACGAAGCACTCGGCCGCCGCGGTGAGGATCGCCATGAGCGGGCTCAGGCCCACGAGCAGCTCCTGGGAGGCAGTGATCGCGCCGGTCATGAAGCCGGTCAGGATCATCCGAGCGGCGACGACAGCGACCAGCGCCCACAGCGGCGCCCAACGCCACGCGGGCGGGAGCACACCGATGCGGGCGATCTGGGTGACGGCGACGATCGCCAGTGCCAAGCCGACGACCTCGCTCGTCACGGTGAGCATCGGGTCGCCGGTCGCGGGCACGAAATGGACGAGCACCGGCGCGGCGGCGTTCCACACCGCGAGTCCGAGCAGTGCGGCCGTGCCGAGGGGGCGGCGCACGGTGACGCTGCCTGAACGGCCGAGCCCGAGCGCGAACACCGCCATGCCGCCGGAGAGCAGCACGATCGACGCCCAGCCGAGCACCGGGTAGGGTGCCGCCTGCGCTGCGAGCCAGAAGAACGCCGCCGTGATGAACAGCACACCGCCGACGATCCAGGTCGTGCGACGTGCACGAGTCCCGTCAGCATCCACGTCGATCATGACTTCACCATATCGACGCGCCCTCCTGGAATGCCGGTCAGCTCCCGTAGCGCGCCACGATCTCCTCCGTCAGCGCGGGCCAGATGCGCTTGTGGTCTTCACCGAACGGGACTCCGGAGAGGAACGCGGCGGCGATGTCGCGAGAGCGGTCGATGAACAGGAAGCTGCCCTGCGCTCCGAAGTGCCCGGCGGTCTCGGGTGGCAGGCTGTCGCTCAGCCAGTGCGGGCTCTTCGTGCCCTTCAACTCAAACCCGAGGCCCCACTGATTGTCGGCGAACGAGCCGTACCCCGGCACGAGGCCGCGCAGACCTTCTTGAGAGACCGTGAGCGCGAGGTCGCGCAGCGCGGCCGGGATGAGGGTGGGACGCAGCACTTCCCGGCCGAAGATCATCAGATCACGGATTGACGATCGGGCCCCGGCCGACGGCCTGCCTGTCACGTCGGTCTCGGTCATTCCCAGAGGTCCGGTGACCTCGCGCGCCATCCAGTCGGAGAACGGCATCGCGACGGCTTCAGCGACGCGCGCAGCGAGCAGGTCGAAGCCGGCGTTCGAGTAGATGCGGCGCTCACCCGCGGGCTGCTCGGGCTGGTCGCCTTCGAACGGCAGACCGCTGGTGTGGTCCAGCAGGTGGAGCACCGTCGAGCCGTCGGGGCCTGCGGGGTCGTCGAGGTCCAGCAGAGCGTGCTCGACCGCGACCAGCGCACCCCACGCGGTGAGCGGCTTCGTCACCGAGGCGAGGGGAAGCACCGCATGTTCGTCGCCCTGCACCGCGCGCGTCGCGTCAGGGCCGGTGACCCCGACCAGTGCCGTGTGCGGAAAGCCGTCGGTCGCTGCGAAAGTCGTCGTGTCCACGCTGCCATCGTTCCATGGGACCAGGCCGGGCAGCATCCCCCGACCTTCGCCCAGGCCCCTCCTGAGCGTCGCCCGGCCGCCCGGCTCAGGCTCCGCGCAGGCGCTCGGCCAAGTACGCCTCCAGTGCGTCGAGCGGCACGCGCTCCTGCGCCATGGTGTCGCGGTCGCGCACCGTGACCGCACGGTCGTCAAGCGAGTCGAAGTCGACCGTCACGCAGAAGGGCGTGCCGATCTCGTCCTGCCTGCGGTAGCGGCGGCCGATCGCGCCGGCGTCGTCGAAGTCGACAGTCCACTTGCCCCGGATCGTGTCCGCAACCTCCCGCGCCAGCGGCGACAGCTTCTCGTTACGCGAGAGCGGCAGCACGGCCACCTTCACCGGCGCCAGGCGCGGATCCAGTTTCAGCACGGTGCGGATGTCGGTGCCGCCCTTGGCGTTCGGCACCTCTTCTTCTTCGTACGCGTCGACGAGGAACGCCATCATCGAGCGGGTGAGACCGAACGACGGCTCGATCACATACGGGGTGTACCGCTCGCCCGATGCCTGGTCGAAATAGGTCAGGCTCTGACCGGAGGCCTCGCTGTGGCTCGACAGGTCGAAGTCGGTGCGGTTTGCGACACCCATCAGCTCGCCCCACTCCTTCCCTGGGAAGCCGAACCGGTACTCGAAATCGATGGTGCCCGCCGAGTAGTGCGCGCGCTCCTCTTCGGGGACGTCGAACTGGCGCATGTTCTCGGCGTCGATCCCCAGGTCGATGAACCAGTTCCAGCAGGCCTCGACCCAGTGCTCGAACCACTGCTGCGCCTCGGCGGGCGGCACGAAGAACTCGATCTCCATCTGCTCGAACTCGCGGGTGCGGAAGATGAAGTTGCCGGGGGTGATCTCGTTGCGGAACGCCTTGCCGACCTGACCGATGCCGAACGGCGGCTTCTTGCGGGAGGCGGTGAGAACGTTCGAGAAGTTCACGAAGATGCCCTGGGCGGTCTCAGGGCGCATGAAGTGCAGGCCCGACTCGTCGTCGACGACGCCCAGGTAGGTCTTCACCAGTCCCGAGAACGCCTTCGGCTCGGTCCACTGGCCTTTGTTGCCGCAGTTCGGGCACGGGATGTCGGCGAGGCCGTTCTCGGCCTTGCGACCCTTGCGCGCCTCGAAGTCCTCGACGAGGTTGTCGGCGCGGAACCGCTTGTGACAGCTGAGGCACTCCACCAACGGGTCGGTGAAGGTGGCGACATGGCCGGACGCCTCCCAGACGCGCTTGGGCAGGATGATCGACGAGTCGAGGCCCACCATGTCGCCGCGACCGCGCACGAACGTCTGCCACCACTGCCGCCGGATGTTCTCCTTGAGCTCGGTACCGAGGGGACCGTAGTCCCAGGCAGAACGCGAACCGCCGTAGATCTCACCCGCTTGGAACACGAACCCGCGGTGGCGGGCGAGGGCGATGACCTTGTCAAGACGGGACTGTTCGGCCACGGTGGCTCCAATGGTCGGATGCTGTGAGGAATCGCCCGTGATGACGGGCGTTCCAATCCTACCGAGCGGCGCGAAGCTGCTGAACGGCGCCGGTCACTGGGTGAACAGGTACCCGCGATCGACGTCGAAGCCGCCGATGCGCAGTCCGCGCCCGAGCAGCTCCTCCATCTCGCCGCGCAGACGCAGGCGCCACTCGTGCGCTTCGGCAGGATCGTCGGCACGCATGGCCTCGACGTCGGAGGGGATCTCCAGCGTCGCGACGACGGAGTCGGATGCCGGCGGCTTGGCGATGTCTGCCAGCGCCCACTCCACGTCAAGGCGGTCGCTCTCGTCGCCGGCGTCTCCGCCGCCGAAGATGCCGTACTGGTTCACCACGTACGCGGTCACGCGCGCGCCGAGCACCGTCAGGAAGAAGTGGGCGTTGCGGGCGACGAGCGGGTCGAACGTCCACGTGATGCGCCCCACCTCGCGGGAGAACGCCCACTGGCGCTGATGCTCCTTGAGTTCGCGCCCCCAGCCGCGGCCGCGATAGTCGGGCAGCAGCGCGGTGATGTGCGAGTGCATGGTGCGCCGGGCGGGCTCGCCGAAGAACGCGATGGATGCGCCGACCATACGCTCGTGGCCGTCCTCGTCGTCGAACAGCCCGACGACGTAGTTGCCCGACTGCTGCAGCGCGCGCAGCGTGCCGGCGTCGATCACGCGTTCGGGTCCGCGAATGGAGTCGAGCAGCCCCTGCGCATCGATGATGAGTTCAACGGTGTCGAGTTCACGAATGGTTCGCACGATCCCAGTCTGCCCCTCACGGCGCCCAGGACGAAACACGACGGAGCGCGTCATCGCGCGGGGAACGCCTCGCCACCTCCCGCGGCGAGTGCATTCGCGACGATCTCAAGGTACTCCTGCATCATCTCGTCAGGCATCGCAGGCATGCACTGCTCCCAGTAGGGCAGGATCGCTCCGCGTCCCTGCATCATGCCGGCCGGACGCGCGTAAGCCCACAGGTGCAGGTGCGCGGATCCGTCGTTCCACCGTGAGAAGTGGCAACGCGCCACCGCCGGGATGGCCTTCGCCGCTTCCGATACCCGCTGCAGGATCGGCCCGAGCCCAGCAAGCACCTCAATCGGAGCGTCCTCAAGACGCACGTGCCGGCGCGGCGAGATCGCACCGATGAACGGAAGTCCGCTCGCGCCCTGCATTCCGCCGCTGACTCGCCATTCGTCGTCCTGCCAGATCGTGTACTTCGACGCCGGCCGGCAGTGGCCGCATTCCGACGGATCCAATTCGCCGCCCCGGGGCTTCTCCGGCACCAGCATCGGATCCAACGGCAACAGCTCGAACGCGGCGATGCTCGGCGCCGGTCCGCTTCCGGGGACGCTGCTCGCATCGAGGGTCTGTCCGATCGGCGCCCACCGGTGCCAGTCGCTGTCCGCCGGATGCTGTTCGAAGTCGCTCATGCGCCTATCGAACCACGCCGGAACTGTATCGCCCGAAGAAGGCTTCCATTCCCGTGGAGGGCGGAGGCCCGCTCACACCTTGATCCCGGCGGGGTCGGGGTCGGATGAGCGGGTTGTGTCGGCGGCGAACCCCCGCGCGCGCATGCGGCGCAACACGGCATCCACCGTCCAGCCGACCACGGCGGCGGCCACGATCGCCAGCACGATCGCAAAAAGCGGCTGATCGTGCAGCCACCGCCCCGCAACGACACCGAACACCGCGGAGTACGCCGCCCAGGTGCTGCCGGCTGCGACCGAGAGCGGTACGAAGCGGCGCGGTGGATAGCCCGTGGCGCCGGCGGTCATATTAACGGCGATGCGCCCGACCGGGACGTAGCGGGCCGTGAAGATGAGCAGTGCTCCGCGCCGTGCCAGCCCTCGCCGTGCCCACTCCAAAGTCGCGGCCGCCCGGCGGGTGCGCATCCACCGGAACCGCGTCGTACCCAGTACGCGGCCGAGCAAGTAGGCGGTGTTGTCGCCCACGATCGCGCCCAGCGCGGCCACACCCACGAGGAGCAGCAGTACGGGCTCGCCTGTGGCGCTCCCGATGGTGGCGGCCCCGACAACAACCGTCTCGCTCGGCACCGGCGGGAAGAAGCCGTCGACAAAGCAGACGAGAAACACGACCGGATACACCCAGGGCGACGCGGCCAAGTCGGTGACGAGGCCGTTCAGCAGCGCGAGAAGGTCCATGTCGGCGACGCTACGGACGGTGCCGGGCGGGACGCACCGCACGGAAGGCAGGGGAAACGCCTGACTTTCGTCAGGTCCGGGCAGGGTCCGCCATTCCTAGGATGAGAGGATGCTGCAGCGCACCGATCGGGCGACGAGAGGACCGTTGCCGACACCGATCGGCGCCGCGCTGCTGGTCGCCGCTACGATCGTGACGCTCCCTGTCGCGAAGTGGGGCGATTCGGCACTCGTACTGGTGCTCGCCCCGGCGGCGCTGGCCGCGTATCTCGCCGGGCGTCGTCTGCCGGCGCTCGCGCCGGCTGTGATCTCGCTGCTCGCCGCGCTGGCTCTCATGCTGCCCGTGTCGTATCTGACGCCCGATGGCGCGACGCTTGGGGACTGGATGGCGGCTGTGCTCATCGCGCTCCTCGTCGTCGTCCTGCCGTGGTGGGCGGGACGGTACCGGCTTCTGCGGGCACGACAACGCGAATCGGATGCCGCGGTGCTCGCTGACCGGGCGCAGGCGGAGGAACGCGCACGCATCGCCGACGACCTGCACGACACGATCGGTCACGAACTCGCCCTGATCTCGGTGCAGGCCGGCGCTCTCGAACTGGGGCGCGGACTGACCTCCGAGCAGCGCAGGCAGTTCCAGTCGCTGCGCGAGGCAGCCGTACGCGCGAGTGAGCGGCTGGGCGAAGTCGTCCAGCTTTCCAGCCCGGGCGGGGCGAGCCGTCTGGATCCCCTCGGCGGCGGTGGCATCGACGCGCTGATCGGAGGAGCCCACGCCGCGGGAATGCCGGTGGCGGCGCGCATCGACCGAGGCGCCCTGGCCGACGCGCACCCCCTGATCGCAGAGCTCGCTGTCCGTGTGGTGCGCGAGGGGCTGACGAACGCCGCCAGGCACGCCCCCGGAGCCGACGTGGAGATAGAGGTTGCCGGTCAGCAACCCGATGGTCTTTTCGTCTCGGTGCGCTCGGGAACCGAGAACGGGGAGGTTTCACCGGTGGGCGGAAGCGGTCACGGCATCCCCAGCCTGCGCCGCCGTGCGCAGTTGCTCGGGGCGGTGGTGACCGCCGACGCCCAGGACGACGGCTTCACGCTCACCTTGCGGACCCCCTCGCGGCCGGTCGCCGTTGCGGCTGCAGCATCCGACGGCACCGCCGATCGGGAGTTGAAGTCCAACGCCCGGAACACGCGGCGCGGTCTGCTGCAGACGGCGATGGTCCCTGCCGCCATCATCGCGCTCGCCATAGCGGGATTCCTCGGCGTGCAGGCGGTCACGGTGACCCAGACCGCGATCGCCTCCGACGTCTACGCGCGCATCGAGGTCGGGATGACACGAGCAGCGCTCGCGCCGATGCTGCCCGGGGGCATGCCGCGCCCCGCGCCGATCGTCGACGAGCCGGGGGTCCCCGCCGGGGCGGAGTGCGAGTACTTCGCCGCGCGGGATGGGTGGCTGCACTTCACCGACGCGACCTACCGCCTCTGCTTCCGCGACGGCGTGCTCGCGCAGAAGCTGCTGCTGGAGGCGCCGTGATCCGCGTGCTGATCGCCGACGACGAGGCGATGATCCGTGCCGGGGTGCGCGGCATCCTCGAGTCAGACCCCGATATCGAAGTGGTGTTCGAGGCAGCCGACGGGCATGACGCCGTCTCCGGAGCGCAGCGCCATCGACCCGATGTCGCGGTGCTCGACATCCGGATGCCCGGCCTCGACGGCCTGAGTGCGGCCGCCGAGCTCGCCGCAATCGTGCCGGCCACGCGGGTCGTGATCCTGACCACGTTCGGAGAGGACGACTACGTGGAGCGCGCGCTCGGCGGAGGAGCGCTGGGGTTCCTGCTCAAGGCGGCCGATCCGAGGGAACTGATCGCCGGTGTCCGCGCGGTCGCCGACGGCGGCGCGTATCTGTCGCCCACTATCGCGCGCCGCGTGATCGCGCCGTATCGCGAGGGAGAACGGGCGCGTACAGCCGAAGCGAGGCAGGCGGTCTCCATTCTGACTCACCGAGAACGAGAAGTGCTCGCGCTTCTGGGCGTCGGTGCATCGAACGCCGAGATCGGTCGCCGGCTGCACCTCGTCGAGGGGACGGTCAAAGGCTACGTGAGCGCCATCCTGCTCAAGCTCGGCGCCCGCAACCGCGTGGAGGCCGCGGTGATGGCGCACCGATCGGGCCTCGTGGCATTCTGACCGCGAGCGCTGCGGGTCAGTGTGCGTACTCCATGATCTCGACGCCGAGCACCCGGAACGCGTCGTGGGCGCGCAGCCGGTGGCTGATCGACAGGTCGTCGAAACAGACCGTCAGCGCGTACGCGACGCCGGCACGCGGTCCGGCCAGCACGCCGGCCTCGGCACGAACACCCCGGTCGCGCCCGGTCTTGTTGATGAACAGCAGGCTGTGCGCGTCATGCTCGTGCGCGTACGGGTCGAGCCCGGTGGAGGCGGCGACGAGGCTGAGGTCGTGGTTCAGGCTGAGCCATTCCGACACCTGCGCACTCACGGCCGCGTCGACGACCGCGGAGTTCACCAGCGCCGCGAACACCTGGGCGAACTCGCGCGTCGTGCCGACCGCCACGTGCGGGGCGTCGTCGGGTCCGCGGGTGTCGCGGAACCGGTCGAGGACGGCGCTGCGCGGCATCCCGAGCGCCACCATCCGCGCCTGGACGCGTTCGTGCCCGACGAGGTCGAGCAGGGCGTTAGCGGCGTTCGGATCTCCAGCCGCGGCTGCCAGCACGGCGAGATCCGACACCGGCAGCGCGGGCGCCCGCAGGCTCCGCCACAGCCCGGATCCGGTGACCAGATCGGCATGCGGCCGGTCGACCAGTCGCAGCGGATCGAGCGTGCCCGACTCCAGCGCCGCGGCGACCTCGATGAGCAGGGGCACCACCCCGAGCCCGGCGATCGGCAGCGGGACGTGGTCGTCGCCGGTGAGCACCGTCTGACCGGTGTCGAGGTCGGCGATGTGCACCGACACCTGCGCCCCCGAGGACACCAGTTCCTCCAGCGCTCGCACGGTCGCACCGAACGAGCGCCGGCCGGGGGCCGCGCGCCGGGGCGCACGACGCCCGCGACGGTGCGATCCGCGCAACGTGCCGCGAGATCCGTCGAGGGGCTCGGGGGAACTGCCCACGCGTGGTCCTAACCGGGGAGGAGATGCTCGAGCCATCGTAACCCCGCCGCCATCTCGCTGACCCGGGTGAGGACGTTGTTCACCAGATCGTGACGCGCTCCTCGGCGGGAAGGTAGAGAGCGTCGTCCTCGGTCACCTCGAAGGCGTCGTAGAACGCGTCGATGTTGCGCACGATCTGGTTGCACCGGAACTCGTTCGGCGAGTGCGGATCAATCGTCAGCAGGCGGATCGTCTCGGCGTCGCGGCTCTTCTGCTGCCACACCTGCGCCCAGCTCAGCAGCAGGCGCTGGATGCCGGTATATCCGTCGATCACGGGCGCCGAGTGGGTCCCTGAGTCTTCCTGGGTCCCTGAGCTGGTCGAAGGGCCCAGCGATAGTTCGTACGCCTTGATCGCGATGCCCAGCCCGCCGAGGTCACCGATGTTCTCGCCGATGGTGAGTGCTCCGTTGACGTGATGCTCCTCGGGCAGCCCGACGGGCACAAGCGGGTCGAACTGAGCGATCAGCGCCTTCGTGCGCTCCTCGAACGCCGCGCGATCGGCATCCGTCCACCAGTCCTGCAGCCGGCCGTCACCGTCGTAGCGGCTGCCCTGGTCGTCGAAGCCGTGCCCGATCTCGTGCCCGATCACCGCCCCGATCCCGCCGTAGTTCGCGGCGGCGTCGCGGTTCGGGTCGAAGAACGGGTACTGCAGGATCGCCGCCGGGAACACGATCTCGTTCATCAGAGGGTTGTAGTACGCGTTCACCATCTGCGGGGGCATGAACCACTCCTCCCGATCGATGGGCTGACCGACCTTCGAGATCTGCCGGTCGTGCTCGAAGACGGTCGCGCGGCGAGCGTTGCCGACCAGATCGGATGCCGAGATCTCCACGCCCGCGTAGTCGCGCCACTTCTCGGGATGGCCGATCTTGGGCCGGAAGGTGGCCAGCTTGTCGAGCGCCTTGCGCCGGGTCTCGGGGCTCATCCACTCCAGCGTCTCGATGCTCTGCCGGTACGCCTCGATGAGGTTGCCGACCAGCTCGTCCATCTGCGCCTTGGCAGCGGGCGGGAAATGCCGCTCGACGTAGATCTTGCCGACGGCGTCGCCGAGCGATCCCTCGACGAGTGAGACGCCGCGCTTCCACCGCTCGCGGATCGTCGGGATGCCAGAGATCTCGGTGCCGTAGAACGAGAAGTTCTCCTCGACGAGGTCGTCGGTCAGGTAAGGGGCGAGGCCGTGCACGACCTTGGCGCGCAGCCATGCCTTCCAGTCGTCGAGGCGCTCCTCGGTGAGCAGCGCACCGAGGCCCTCGAAGAAGCTGGGCTGGTAGACGACGACCTCGGCGAACGTCTGGGTCCCTGGGGCCTGTCCTGAGCCTGTCGAAGAGCCTGCCGAAGGGGCCACAGCATCCCGCCACGGCGTCAGGTCGACCCCGACGAGCTGCTGGAACTCGTCCCAGCTCTTGAGGTTGTAGGTCTTCACCGCGTCGCGGGATGCGACGTTGTCCCAGTGGTGCCCGGAGACCTCGTGCTCGAGGGCGAAGGCACGGTCGGCGGTGCCCGCGGCATCCTCGATTCCGGCGAGGGTGAGGATGCGCTCGAGGTGCGCGCGGTACGCGGCCCTGGTGCCCTCGAAGCTCTCCAGCCGGTAGTAGCTCTCGTCGGGCAGCGACAGCCCGCCCTGCACCGCGAACGGCACGTAACGGTCTGGGTTGCCGGGGTCGGGCTCGACGAACACGCCGATGAGCGCGGCAACACCCTCGCGGTCGAGCGCGCCGACCGTCGCGAGGAACGACGGGATGCTGTCGATCGCGTCGACCCGGGCGAGCTGCTCGTGCAGCGGGGCGAGGCCGAGTTCGGCGATGCGCTCAGTGTCCATGAAGCTGGTGTAGAGGTCGCCGACCTTGCGGGCCAGCGTGCCCGGTTCGGCGTCGCGCGACTCCTCGATGATCTCGCGGACGTCTTTCTCGGCCTGCTCGGCGAGGAGGTGGAACGAGCCCCAGCGCGCCTTGTCGCCGGGGATCTCGGCGCTCTCCAGCCACGCACCGTTGACGTGGCGGTAGAGGTCGTCCTGGGGGCGGATGTCGGAGCTGAACTCGGAGACGGCGAGGCCGGAGGGCAGAACGTCTGTCATGCGCTCCAGCCTATGCGCCCCCTCCCCGGTCGCGGCGTCGTCGGAACACCCGCCGCCGTCGCGGTTCCTCGGCCGGCGGCGTCGACGCCATCCGCGCCGCTCTGCGCTCCCGCCAGGCCTCGACTTCCGCGTCGACGTCGCGCGGCTTCGTCACCACGGGTGGTCCGCCGAGCAGCTGTCGGCGCGTTTCGATGACGCGGCGGTTGAAGTCCTCGAGCACCGCGCGCACGTCCTCTTCCCGGCCCAGCACGTCAAGCTCGCCGTCGAGTCCGCGGTCTTCGACACGCAGCATGAGGGCGGGCGGACCGATTCCGGTGAGCTTCTCGGTCTCGATCTTCCGTCGGATCCACCAGTCGGGATCGTGATGCGCTCCCAGGCCTTCGATCGGCTTGCCGGCGCCGGGCAGATCGTCGAAGTCGCCGCGGCGGATCGCGAGCTGAATAGCCGTCTCGACGTAGGCCGCGCGCTCCTCGGCGGTGGCACCCATCGGCGGCTGCTCGGCGGTCTGCTGGTCGTCGGCCTCCCCCGCGGCACGCTTCGCGAGGTATCGGGCTGCGGCCTCTCGCGGATCGGACATCGCTCACCTCCCGGCATCCGTCCTTCCAGCGTACGCCCGGCCGTGTCCGCACCCTCCCCTAGGCTCGAACGGTGGCGCGCACAGCATCCCCGTCCCTCAATCGAGAGATTCTGCATCTGGCGATCCCGGCGTTCGGCGCTCTGATCGCCGAGCCGGCGTTCCTCATCGTCGACGCCGCCCTCGTGGGGCACCTCGGCACCGTGCCGCTGGCGGGGCTCGGCATCGCCAGCGCCGTGCTGCAGACCATCGTCGGGCTGATGATCTTCCTCGCGTACTCCACGACCCCCGCCGTCGCGCGTCGGTTCGGCGCGGGCAGGCCCGGCGACGCCGTCTCGGTGGGCATCGACGGCATGTGGCTGGCACTCGGACTCGGTGCGGTGCTGGCGGCATCCGGCGCGGTCGCCACCCCGTGGATGGTGTCGCTGTTCGGCGCGACGGATGCCGTGGCCACCGAGGCCCGCACCTATCTCATGATCTCGATGTGGGGCCTGCCCGCCATGCTCATCGTGTTCGCCGCGACCGGTCTGCTGCGCGGCATGCAGGACACCATGACGCCGCTGTGGATCGCCGGGCTCGGCTTCGGAGCGAACGCGGTGCTCAACTGGGTGTTCATCTACGGGTTCGGGTGGGGCATCGCCGGCTCCGCCTTCGGCACCGTCACCGCGCAGTGGGGCATGGTCGCCGCGTACGTCGTGGTGATCCGGCGGCTGGCCATGCGGCACGGCGCATCGATGAAGGCGCAGCGCGACGGCATCCGCGGTTCGGCCCGCTCCGGCGGCTGGCTGTTCCTCCGCACCGTCAGCCTGCGCGTCGCGCTGCTTGCCACGGTCGGCGTCGCCACCGGCATCGGCACCGCCGAGCTCGCCGGATGGCAGATCGTCTTCACCATCTTCTCCACCGCCGCGTTTGCGCTCGACGCCCTCGCCATCGCCGCCCAGGCGCTGATCGGCAAGGGCCTCGGCGCGGGCGACGAGGTCCAGGTGCACCGCGTGCTGCGGCGCACCGTCGCGTGGGGCGCGTGGTTCGGGGTGATCGTCGGCGGGCTCGTCGCCGCTCTCTCGGGAGTGCTCGGGATCGTCTTCACCGGTGATGCCGGCGTCGCGGCACTCGTTCAGCCGGCGTTCCTCGTGCTGGCCGCCGCCCAGCCGATCGCAGGGATCGTGTTCGTGCTGGACGGCGTGCTGATGGGCGCGAACGATGCGCGCTACCTCGCGGTCGCCGGCCTGGTGAACCTCGTGCCGCTGCTGCCGGCCCTGTGGGTGATCTCGGCGACCGGAGTCGACGGCGCCATAGGGCTCGTCTGGCTCGCGGTCGCCTTCTTCGGCCTGTACCTGTCGGCCCGCCTCGGCACGCTGGGATGGCGCGTGCGCACCGACCGCTGGATGCGGGTCTCTGCCTGAGACCCTGCACAGCCCGGTGTCCTCGGTGAATTCTCCACAAGCACCGGGCAGGGCGACGTCGGTCGATGCAAAATGCTGGCATTGTCTGAACAGGCCGAGGACAATGGAGGGATGTTGAACATGACCGAGCCGCAGGTGTGGACGCTGATCGGCGTCTTCGCAGCCGGTCTGTTCGGCATGCTCACGCTCATGTCAACGATGTTCATCCGCATCATCCGCACGGAGATCCGGGGCATCCATCACCGGCTCGACCGGCTCGATGCCGACGTCAACGCGCTGATGCGGCACGCGTTCGGGATCGATCGGGGCTGACCGTGCCGGTCGACCCGCGCATCGCGTAGCCCCAGGTCGCAAGCGCGAGCAGCGGACCCCACAGCCAGAACGGGAAGATGAGCATCAGCGTGAGCGTGTCCTTGGCGGGGCCGGCGCCCTCGATCGCGAACTCGACCCCCGCCGCGGTGAACAGCACGCTCACCACGCTCGCAGGGATCACGGCGAGCCCGACCGGAACCGGCCTGCCGCCGAGACCTGCGAGGTAGCGGGGGAACCGCTCGCCCCAGGGCAGCACCAGCCCCAGCGTGAGGACTCCGCCGGCCAGCATCCCGAGACCGAGCACGAGACCCAGCACCCGCACGGAGGGGTCGGCGTCGAAGACGTCAGGGCCGCCGCCGAACGCGGGCCAGGGGGTGAGCCAGCTGGCGCGCGCGACGACATATGGCAGGGAGCAGCTCGCGGCGATCGCCGTGATCGCGACGCGGTGACGCAGCACGAATCCGGCGAACGCTCCGCGCTGCGGTCTCGCCCCGGTGACGGCCCACACCAGCACACCGGCAGCGGCGATCACGTGTGAGAGCGCGA
>JAPSIX010000144.1 GCA_031178475.1 Microbacterium sp.
CCGGCCGCACGGTCCTGCTCTCCCGCGATGAGGATCAGCGGAACCTTCGCCGTGGTGTGATTGCGGATCTTCTTCTGCATCCGGTCGTCGGAGTGGTCGACCTCGGCCCGGATGCCGGCGCTGCGCAACTGCGTCACGACGTCATCCAAGTACGGGGCGTACTCCTCGGCCACCGGCACACCGACCACCTGGGCCGGGGCGAGCCAGAGCGGGAAGTCGCCGGCGTAGTGCTCGAGCAGGATCGCGAAGAAGCGCTCGATCGAGCCGAACAGCGCCCGGTGGATCATGATCGGGCGGTGCTTGAGTCCGTCGGGGCCGGTGTACTCCAGCTCGAAGCGCTCGGGTTGGTTGAAGTCGAGCTGGATGGTCGACATCTGCCAGGTGCGTCCGATGGCGTCCCGCGCCTGCACCGAGATCTTCGGACCGTAGAAGGCCGCTCCGCCCGGATCGGCGACGAGCTCGAGGCCGGATGCCTCCGCGACGCGGCGCAGGGTGTCGGTGGCGACCTCCCACTGCTCGTCCGCGCCGAGGAACTTGTCCTTGCTGTCGTCTTTCGTCGACAGTTCGAGATAGAAGTCGTTCAGCCCGTAGTCGCGCAGTACCTGCAGCACGAATTCGAGGTTGCGGGTGAGCTCATCCTCGACCTGGTCCTGGGCGACGTAGATGTGTGCGTCGTCCTGGGTGAGGCCTCGTACCCGGGTGAGACCCGAGAGCGTGCCGCTCTTCTCGTACCGGTACACCGTGCCGAACTCGGCCAGGCGCAGCGGCAGTTCTCGGTAGCTGCGTCCGCGCGAACGGAAGATGAGATTGTGGAACGGGCAGTTCATCGGCTTCAGGTAATAGTCCTGGCCCTGCCGGGTGACGTTGCCGTTCTCATCGACGATCTCGTCCAGGTGCATCGGCGGGTACATGCCGTCGGCGTAGGTCTGCATGTGTCCGCTGGTGATGAACAGGTCGCCCTTGGTGATGTGCGGGGAGTTCACCATCTCGTATCCATGAGCGAGCAGCTGCTCGCGCATGTACCGCTCGATCTCGTAGCGGACGATGCCGCCACGCGGATGGAAGACGGCAAGACCGGGCCCGACCTCGTCGGGGAACGAGAAAAGATCCATCTCGGCCCCGAGTCGGCGGTGGTCGCGCTTGGCTGCCTCTTCCAGACGCTGCTGGTAGGCGCGCAGTTCGTCCTTGCTCGGCCAGGCGGTGCCGTAGATGCGCTGCAACTGCGGATTCTTCTCGCTGCCGCGCCAGTACGCGGCGGCGATGCGGGTGAGATCCCAGCCGTTGCCGATCATGCGCGTATTCGGCAGATGCGGACCACGGCAGAGGTCCTTCCAGGCCACCTCGCCGTCCTTGCCGACGTTGTCGTAGATCGTCAGCTCGCTGCCGCCCACCTCCACAGAGGCGCCCTCGGCGGCATCCGCGCCCGAGCCGGGCCCGCCGGCAAGGTCGATCAGCTCGAGCTTGAACGGTTCGCCAGCGAGTTCCTCTCGCGCCTCATCCTCGGTGACCACGCGGCGCGTGAAACGCTGCCCCTCCCGGATGATCCGCTGCATCTCCTTCGAGATGGCTTTGAGATCCTCCGGGGTGAACGGGGTGTCGACACCGAAGTCGTAGTAAAAGCCGTCGGTGATGGGCGGTCCGATGCCGAGGTTCGCCTGCGGCTTGACGCGCTGCACGGCCTGCGCGAGCACATGGGCCGCCGAATGGCGCAGGATGTCGAGGCCGTCTTCGCTGTCGACGGTGACCGGCTCCACCTCATCGCCTTCGGTGACCGTGGCGGCCAGATCTTTCAGCTCGCCGTTCACGCGCATGGCGACGACGGAACGATCGGTGAACAGGGCGAAGCCGTCGCGCTCTGCGGCGGCCTGCTGGGCGGTGTCTGACACGGGATTCTCCAGATAGACGATGGAAGGAGGCATCTCAGCTTCGGGCGCGCACGGCGCCCTGCCCGCTCAGGCGCCCGGCGTTCGCGTGCCCATACCGGTGACTGACGTCACGAGAGAGGAGGGCACGGATTCCATGCGTCGAGTCTACGCGGCCCCGCCGTCGGCATCCGCTCGGCGCACGCCGGACGTGACGAAACCCCGGCCGCCGTTCGTCCGGGATGCTGACGAGTGCGTCAGACGCTGGTGTTGCGGCCGGATACCGCCCTGATCAGCCATGCGATGACGGCCAGCGCGAGCAGCACCAGACCGACCCAGAGCAGGAACTGCAGGGACTGCACCAACCCGCCGGTGATCGCAAGGATGATCGCGACGACGGCGACGATGATCAAGAGCATGTTCATGATCGTTCCTTTCCTTCGCTGGTGCGGTGCACCGGCTGATCCTCCGACGGTAGCGATGAGCGGTACCCGTCCGAGAGGGGCTTGACGGGCGTCCTTTTGCGGTGCCGGAACGCGCGCCGCCGCTGTGGCGCGATTGTGCCATTCCCGACGCATGAGCGGAAGGCCCGTGCCTTGAACGGCCCCGGCGGGGTGAGATGGCGCATCGGCATCCGCAGGGAGGAACGAGCATGCGCGCGATGGTCTACCGGGGTCCGTACAAGATCGGGCTCGCTGACAAACCCGAACCGCGGATCGAGCATCCGAACGACGCGATCGTGCGGGTGCTCCGCGCTGGCGTCTGCGGCTCCGATCTGCACCTTTACCACGGCATGATGCCGGACACCCGGATCGGTCACACGTTCGGGCACGAGATCGTCGGCGTGGTGGAGGAGGTCGGTTCATCGGTACAGAGCCTCTCCCCCGGCGACCGGGTAATGGTGCCGTTCCACATCTCCTGCGGGTCGTGCTTCTTCTGCAGACGCGGCCTGTTCACCAACTGTCACAACGTCAACGCGAACGCCACGGCGATCGGCGGCATCTTCGGCTACTCGCACTCCACCGGCGGGTTCGATGGCGGCCAGGCCGAGCGCGTGCGGGTGCCGTTTGCGGATGTCGGGCCGCAGATCATCCCGGACTGGCTGAGCGACGAGGACGCGCTCATGCTCACCGACGCGTTCGCCACCGGGTACTTCGGGGCGCAGCTCGGCGAGATCCGCGAACTCGACACCGTCGTGGTGTTCGGCGCCGGCCCGGTGGGGCTCTCCGCCGCACGGTCGGCCTGGTTCCTCGGCGCGGGGCGCGTGATCGTCGTCGACCACCTCGATTACCGGCTCGAGAAGGCGCGGACCTTCGCCTACGCCGAGACCGTCGACATACGCAGCCACCGCGACATCGTCGTGGCCTTGAAGCGGATGACGGGAGGCCTCGGCGCGGACGTGGTCGTCGACGCCGTCGGCGCCGAAGCGGACGGGCACGTGCTGCAGCACGTGATGGCGGCGAAGCTGAAGCTCCAGGGCGGTTCGCCCGTCGCGCTCAACTGGTCGATCGACTCGGCACGCAAGGGAGGACGCATCGCCGTCATCGGTGCATACGGGCCTGTGCAGTCCGCTGTCCGCATCGGCGACGCCATGAACAAGGGCCTGAGCATCCGCGCGAATCAGGCGCCGGTGAAGCGACAGTGGCCGCGCCTGCTCGAGCACATCCGGGCGGGACACGTGAAGCCTTCAGAGCTGCTCACGCACCGTTTCGAGCTGGACGACATCGCCGAGGCCTACCACGTGTTCTCGGCCAAACTCGACGACTGCATCAAGCCGGCCGTCGTCGTCGGAGAGGGATGATCAGGATGCCGTATGACGCAAGGAAGCCGCAGCTGGCGCCGTCGGCCGGGGAGCTGCGCCAGCGCATCCCGGGGTGGGGCGCCGATCTCGGGGAGGAGCATCGCCGCACGTGGCAAGAGCTGGAGGACTACGGACCAACGGGAGCGCACTGGACGATGCCCGAGAGACAGGGCGACGATCCACGCCGCGAGCGATCCATCGAGCATCTGCACCTTCCGGCGGTGTACGGCACGGCGCAGCCGTTGCACGGGCTGTCGGGCTGGATCCGCAGCGTCTCGTACCGGAGATTCGGTGAGGGGCGGCTGGCGCACTGGATGCTCCTGATCCTCGCCGACCGCGTGGAAGCGGTCGGCGCGCATCTGCGCTCCGCCGCCACGGCACAGCCCGACAATCCCGTCACGCAGACCGGAGTGCTCAGCGAACCACGGTACCGCCCGCTGCGTTCGCGGTTCGGCCGCGGCAGGGTGGATGTGCGCCACACCTGGATGGATCCGTTCATCGTCGCGGGCCCGTGGCTGCTGCCGCTGGTGCTGCTCGTTCGTGCCCGAAGAGGTCCTGGTGGAGGCGGGCGGTCGTGACCGAAGACGACGAAACCCCCGGCCGAGGGCCGAGGGTTTCGGGTGGTGCGCGATACTGGGATCGAACCAGTGACCTCTTCCGTGTCAGGGAAGCGCGCTACCGCTGCGCCAATCGCGCCTAAAGGCTATTCAGTTGTGCCGTGAGGTGGCGACGGGATTCGAACCCGTGTAAACGGCTTTGCAGGCCGGTGCCTAGCCTCTCGGCCACGCCACCGCGAGGTGGATTCGAACCCACATGCCGAAGCCCCCGAAGGGGATCCTGCACTCGAGCGGATGACGAGACTCGAACTCGCGACCCTCACCTTGGCAAGGTGATGCGCTACCAACTGCGCTACATCCGCATTTCGTTCCCGGTGTCCCGGGCACTTGCAATACATTAGCCCAGGTTCGACCCCATCGCCAAACCGCCTCCGGCTGCCGGGCGTGTCCGCGAACCGCCACGCCCGGCACGTGGATCGAGTGCGGCCCGGCGCTGCGGATCGGGTATGCTCTTGATCTGTGCCGCAGCGCACACAACTCCACACGGGCGATTGGCGCAGTTGGTAGCGCGCTTCCTTCACACGGAAGAGGTCATCAGTTCGAGTCTGGTATCGCCCACCACAAGATCGTTCTTCACACCTGCGACATTTCCGGTTCGACCCGC